>NZ_FOYT01000005.1 GCF_900112175.1 Halogeometricum rufum
CCAGCAGGCCGCCCTCTTCGGCCAGACCTGCTTCGACGCCGGCGACGCCAAGAACACCTACGGCACCGGCTCGTTCATGCTCATGAACACCGGCGGCGAAGCGGTCACGAGCGAACACGGGCTGCTGACGACGGTGGGGTTCCAGCGCTCGGGCGAACCCGTCCAGTACGCTCTCGAAGGCGCCATCTTCATCACCGGCGCCGCAATCGAGTGGCTCGAAGAGGTCGACCTCATCGAGGACGCGGCGGACACGGAGGCGATGGCCCGGTCGGTCGACTCGACGGACGGCGTCTACTTCGTCCCCGCGTTCACCGGACTCGGCGCGCCGCACTGGAATCAGCGCGCCCGCGGCACCATCGTCGGCATGACCCGCGGGACCGAACGCGAGCACCTCGTCCGGGCGACCTTAGAGTCCATCGCGTTCCAGACCCGCGACGTCGCCGAGGCGATGGAGGAGGACTCCGGCATCGACCTCTCGACGCTCCGCGTCGACGGCGGCGCGGTGAAGAACAACTTCCTCTGCCAACTCCAGGCCAACATCGTCGGCACCGACATCGTCCGGCCCGTCGTCGACGAGACGACGGCGCTCGGTTCCGCCTACGCCGCCGGTCTGGCCGTCGGCTACTGGGAGACCGTCGACGAACTCCGCGACAACTGGCAGGTCGACCGCGAGTTCCCCCCCGAGGACGACGCCGAGAACGTCGAGAAGCGGTACGGGCGGTGGCAGGAGGCGGTGGAACGTTCGCTGGACTGGGCACAGGAGGGTGGTGACTGATGCCGCTGGCCGACCTGTGGGCCGTCGAGTTGCTCATCGCCGCCTTCGCCGGCGGCGCGTTCGGCGCTGCGCTCGGCGCCCTCCCGGCGTTCATCTTCACCGGCTTCATGGTCATCGCCGGAGAAGCGGCCGTCGTCGCCAACGTCGACGCCGGTTCGATCACCGGTTCCGTCGCGTTCGGCGCGCCGTTCTCCCCGGCCATCAGTTTCGCCGGCGGCGCCGCCGCGACGGCGTACGCGGCGAAACGTGGCTACATGCAGTCGGGCTTCGACTACCACAACGCCAAGGACATCACGTTCGCCCTCGGGACGAAGCCGGACGTCCTCGCCGTCGGCGGGGTGTTCGGCATCCTCGGCTACTGGCTGACCGTCGCGTCCTCCACGTTCGCGCTCCCGTGGGATCCCATCGCGATGGGCGTCACGCTGTCGGCCCTCGCGCACCGCGTCGCCTTCGGCTACCCGATAATCGGCGAGGTGCGCGGCGACGGCCTGCTCGACATGTCGCCGTTCGAACGCGAGGAGATGCGCGTGATGGGAGAGAGCGCGACGAGTGACGCGACGGCGGGCGACGCCGCGACGGACGGGGGAACCGCGAGCGAGGCTGACGGTTCCTCGTCGGAACCACGGTCCGACGGTGGGACGGCGACGGGTAACCGCCTCGCGGTCGAACCGTGGCTCCCCCACCAGTACAAGTGGGGTAACGTCGCCGCGGTCAGCCTCGTCGCCGGCCTCCTCGGGGCGTACATCGCGATGGCGACCGGCAGCGCGTTCCTCGCGTTCGGTATCAGCGCGGCGTCGCTGCTGTTCCTCAACCTCGGCGTCGAGCGCATCCCCGTCACCCACCACATGACCATCATCGGGAGCGCCGGTGCGCTCGCGTCGGTGGGCGGTGCCGACGGGTCGCTCCTCGTCGCACTCGTCGCCGGCGGCATCCTCGGGACGGTTGCCGGCCTGTTCGGCGAGTTGTTCCAGCGCATCTTCTACGCGCACAGCGACACCCACTGGGACCCGCCGGCGGCCGCCATCGTCTTCGGGTCGTTCCTCATCGCGGTGCTCTACATCGCGGGCGTCTTCCCGGGTGCGTCGTACGTCCCGACGCTGGGATTCTGACGCGCGAGGCGACGGCAACCCCTCCACTTTTCCGCCGACTCACGCCGTAGCGTAGCGGCGGTCCCGGAAACCGCCGGTTCGGGTCGGTTCAGTTCAGTTCAGCTTGCGGTACTCGCGTGCGCCCTCGGCCGACTCGACCACGGAGTCGAGCGTCGCCTTCGAGGAGGTGGACTCGACGGCGGCTTCGAGCGCTCCTTCGAGGATGGGGGCGTCGGCGATGACCGCCTCCGTGTCCGTCATCTCCATGGCGAGTTCGGTGTTCATGACGGCGCTCCCGAGGTCCACGAGGACGACGACGCCGTCGCCGTCGTCCGCCGCCTCGAGGGCCTCCTCGATTCGGTTGGCGTTGGTGCCGACGCCGCCGTCGCCGTCGCCGCCCGCGGCCTCGATTCGCGCGTTCCCGCCGCCCATCTGCGCGGCGATGTCGCAGATGCCCTCGGCCGCCTTGTCGCTGTGCGAGACGACGACCAGCCCGATCATTGGGCCTCCTCGGGGTCCTCGTCCGGGACCGACTCGGCCGCCGGCGCCACGTCCGTCTCGCCCTCCAGATACTCCTCGGCCGTCGCCAGAATCTCCTCCATGATGAACAGCGTGCTGGTCGCGCCGGGGTCCTGGTGGCCGACCGACCGCCACCCGAGGAACGAGGCGCGCCCCTTCGTCGCCTTTATCGGGACGGTGAACGCGACGCCGCGTCTGGCCCCCTCGACGGCCTTGGCGAACGCCGTCAACGGCGGCAGGTCGTCGTGTTCGATGGACTTCTTGTACGTGTGGACCGCGGGCACCAGTGCGTCCACCATGGTCTTCGCGCCGATCGGCGCGTCACCCCTGTCCTGCACCTTGTCGAGGTACGCCTCGGCGAACGCGACGGACGTCTCCGTCGTGATTCCTCCCTCCAGTTCCTGACTCGCGGTCATGAGCGACCCGCCGTAGAGGGGGCCCGCCGCGCCGCCGACGTTGCCGATGATGGTGGTCCCCACCGTCTTCACCACCTCGGCGGGCGACATCTCCTCGAACTCGTCGGTCTTCTCGGCGACGGCGCTGAACCCGCGGTACATGTTGTTCCCGTGGTCGGCGTCGCCGATAGCCGAGTCGAGGTCGGTCAGATGCGACTTCTCGTCTTCGATGCGCGCCGCCACGTTCTCGATGGCTGTGATGAGTGCCTCACGCTGGACGGATTCGTCGGCCATACCGACACACACGGCGGCTGTTGGCTTGAAACTACGGCGAGAAAAACGGGTGGTGTCAAGGTCCGCTCGCGGCCGTCGGCGGCTACCTCACCGCTTCAGCGCGGGGGTGTCGACCGCGGCGCCGAGCAGTTCCTTCAGTTCGTCGTCCACGCGACAGACCGTGACGGAGCAGCCCATCATGTCCAGCGAGGTCATGTAGTCGCCGACCCACGCGTCCCACGTCTCCAGGCCGCGGTCGTCGAGTATCTCCTGCACCTTCCGGTTCACGATGAACAGTTCCGACAGCGGCGTCCCGCCCATGCCGTTGACGATGGAGACGACGTCGTCGCCGTCGTCGGGGTCGAGGTCCGCGAGGACGTTCTCGGTGAGGTGTTCGGCCACCTCGTCGGCGGTCATCATCTCGGTTCGCTCCGTTCCGGGTTCGCCGTGGATGCCGATGCCGAGTTCTATCTCGTCCTCGCCGAGGTCGAACGTCTCCTCGCCCTTCTCGGGCGTGATGCAGGAGGTGAGCGCCATCCCCATCGTCCGCACGTTGTCGATGACCTTCTCGCCGACCGCCTGCACCTCCTCCAGCGACCCGCCGTCGGCCGCCTTCGCGCCGACGGCCTTGTGGACGAGGATGGTGCCGCAGACGCCGCGGCGGCCCGAGGTGTACAGCGAGTCCTCGACGGCCACGTCGTCGTTGACGACCACCTGCGCCACCTCGACGTCCTCCATCTCGGCCATCTCGGCGGCCGTGTCGAAGTTCATCACGTCGCCCTCGTAGTTCTTCACGACGCAGAGGACCCCCTCGCCGGCGTCGCAGGCCCGTACCATCTCGTTCAGTTCGTCGGCCGTCGGTGAGGTGAACACCTCGCCCGCCGCCGCGCCGTCCAGCATCCCGTCGCCGATGTAGCCGGCGTGTGTCGGTTCGTGTCCGCTCCCGCCTCCGGAGACGACGCCCACCTTGCCGTCGACCGGCGCATCCGACCGAACGAGAACCTTGGTGCCGTCGAGTCGACGGACTCTGTCGGGATACGCCGCCACCATTCCCTCCAGCATCTCGTCCACGTAGTCCGATGGGTCGTTTACCAGTTTCTTCATGGTCCAAAATGATAGACGGCCGATTCCGTCAAAAGTGTTAGCTGTGGTTCACCTGAACGAACCGGGGTCACGTCGGGCGAAAATCGCCGGCCGTCGGGGCTACTCCGTTCGCGTGACGCCGATGACGATGGTGACGCCCTCGACGTCCCACTCCTCGGTCAGGTCGGCGTCCTCGCCCGCCGCGTCGAGGGTGGTCGCGCGGACCTCCTCGGCGACGAGGCTGTCGTGCCGATTCACCAGGTCGGCCACCCGGTCGTCCTGCACGTCGAGGCTGACCGCTATCTCCTCCTCGACGTCGAGGTCCAGGCGCTTGCGCATCTCCTGGATGCGGCGGATGACGTCGCGGGCGTAGCCCTCGGCCTCTATCTCCTCGGTGAGAGAGGTGTCGACGTAGACGACGCCGCCGTCGGTGCCGTCGGTCGCGTCGAACTCGGCCGCGTAGACGTTCTCGGGCGGTTCGGCGCGGTACTCGACCATCTCGTCGGTGAGTTCGACCGCCTCGCCGTCCACCTCGACGCCGGATTCGACCGCCTCGCGGGAGGCTCCCTTCACCGCCTGCATCACCTTCTGGGCGTCCCCGCCGAAGGCGGGGCCGATGACGCCCATCTGCGGGTCGGCGTACTCGACGAGTTCGTCGAACGTCTCGACCACCTCGACGGACCGGGCGTTCACCCGGTCGGCGAGGAGGTCGGACAACGCCTCGACGGCCTCGGCCACCTCGTCGTCCTCGCTGGCGACGACGACGCGCTGGACGGGCCATCGAAGCTTACGTTCGCCCTGCTGGCGGGCGTTGGCGGCCGCCTCCTCGACGTTCCGCAGGACCGCCATGTTGCGTTCGAGTTCCTCGTCGCGCCACGACTCGTCCACCGTCGGGTAGTCGAGGGCGTGGACGGTGGTCTCGCTCCCGTCGAGGTGCTGGTACATCCGTTCGGCGACGTACGGCGTGAACGGCGCGACGAGTCGCACCGTCTCGTTCAGGACCGTCGCCAGCGTCGCGTACGCGCCGCGTTTGGACGCGGAGTCCTCCTCCTCCCACATCCGTTCGCGGATGGCCTTCACGTAGAAGCGCGAGACGTCGCCCGTCACGAAGTCGATGACGGCGTTGAGCGCGTCGGACACCTCGTAGTCGTCCCACGCCGCGGCCACCTCGGCCTTCACAGTCTGCAGGCGCGACAGCACCCACTCGTCCACGACGGTGAGTTCGCCCGCGTCGAGGTCCGGGTTCGACGGGTCGTAGCCGTCCAGTTCCATGTACGGCAGGGGGAACCTGAACACGTTCCAGAAGATGTTCAGGTCCGACTGGGTGTCGTCGAGGCCGTCCCACTCGAACGAGAGGTCGACGCCCTGTTGGTCGTGGCTCAGGAGGTACGCGCGCAGGGGGTCCCGCCCCGCGCGGTCGATGGCCTCCTCCGGCGTGACGATGTTGCCCAGCGACTTCGACATCTTCCGGCCGTTCTCGTCGTTGGCGAACCCGTGCATGAGGACCTCCTTGTACGGGATCTCGCCGAGCGCGGCGGTTCCCATGCCGAGTTGTGACCAGAACCACCCGCGGGTCTGGTCGTGCGCCTCCACGATGAGGTCGGCGGGCCACAGTTCCTCGAACGCGGCCGTCTCGCTGGGGTAGTCGAGCGTGCCCCACGTCGCCACCGAGGAGTCTATCCAGACGTCGAACACGTCCGGGACGCGTTCGTAGGTGGTGCCGTCCTCGGTGATGGTGAGGGGGTCCACCGAGGGGCGGTGCAGGTCCAGTTCCTCGGGGTCGACGTCCTGGTCGGCGCGTTCGGCCAACTCCTCGCGCGTGCCGACGACGAGGAAGTCGCCGTCGTCGGACTGCCAGATGGGCAGCGGAATGCCCCAGTAGCGCTGCCGGGAGATGTTCCAGTCGGGGGCGTCGGCGACGAAGTCGCGGAAGCGGTTGTCGCGCGCCCACTGCGGGTGCCACTCGGAGTCGGCGATGTTGTCGAGGAGTTCCTCCTTCACGTCGGTGACGGTGATGAACCACTGGTCGGTGGCGAGGAAGATGATGTCCGTGTCGCACCGCCAGCAGTGCCCGTAGCGGTGGCGGTGTTCGCCCGAGTGCAGGAGGTGGCCGTCGGCGTCGAGGTCCTCGACTATCTCGGGGTTGGCGTCGCGGACGAACGTCCCGGCGTAGTCGCCGGCCTGCTCTGTGAACTCGCCGCGACCGTTCACGGGGACGAACACGTCGAGTCCGAGTTCCTGCCCGCGGGCGAAGTCCTCCTGCCCGTGGCCGGGCGCGGAGTGGACCAGTCCGGTCCGGTCGGCCTCGACGTAGTCGGCGGTGTACACCTCGCCGGCGCCCTCGAAGTCGGCGAACTCGGTCAGGCGGTCCGCGAGTGGGTGGTCGTACTCCCAGCCGACCATCTCGTCGCCGGACAGTTCCTCGACGACTTCGTAGTCCTCGTAGCGGCCCTTCTTCAGCACGTCCTCGACGCAGGGTTCGGCGACGTACAGCACCTCGCTCTCGCCGCCCTTCTCCGCGCGGACGGCCTGATAGGTCATCTCGCCGTCGACGGCGACGAACGTGTTGGCGGGGATGGTCCACGGCGTCGTCGTCCAGATGACGAGGCTCCCCTCCCTGCCTTGCAGGGGGAACTTCACGTAGATGGACGGGGACTCTATCTCGTCGTACTCGACTTCGTTCGCGGCGATGGCGGTCTGACACCGCGGGCAGTAGTTGACCGAGCGCTTGCCCTGTTCGACGAGTCCGCGCTCTGCGACCTGCTGGAACGCCCACCAGGCGGCCTCCATGTACTCGGGCGAGAGCGTCTTGTACGGGTCGTCCCAGTCCATCCAGACGCCGATGGACTGGAAGTCCTCGTCCATCGCCTCGCGGTTGCGTTCGGCGAACGACTTGCACTCCTCGATGAACGACTCCATGCCGTACTCCTCGATGTCCCGCTTGGTCTCGAAGCCGAGTTCCTCCTCGACTTTGACCTCGATGGGGAGGCCGTGCATGTCGTAGCCCGGCCGGTCCGTGACCCGGTGGCCGGTCATCCGCTTGTAGCGGACGATGGCGTCTTTCAGCGTCTTGTTCCACGCCGTTCCGAGGTGCATCTGACCCGACGTGTACGGCGGCCCGTCGACGAAGAAGAAGGCCGGGTCGTCCGCGTGCGCCTCCTTCGTCGCCTCGTAGGCGTTCTCCTCGTCCCAGTAGTCGCCGACCGCGGACTCCAGGTCCGCCGGCGTGTACTGGTCGCTTAGGTCGTCCATACAGGAGGACAATTCGGGAACGTATATCAAGTCCGTGGAACCGTGCGAACGGGTCGACGGGCGACCGACCGACCGACGCGCAACCGACCCCTGTCGACCTGCGGCCGGACCCCGAGGGCCGGCCTCCACCCGCACCCGCCCGCGTTCCACCGGACCCCGCCGACCTACGACCGGCGTCGCGGCGTCGCCGTGTGCCGTCCGATTCGGTCGCCCGTCTCCTCGTCGTAGACGGTCACCACCGCCGTCGACGGCGTGGCCTCCGCCTCGTACCGCGTCAGCGTCGTGGCGATGACCGCTTCCACGTCGTCGTCGAACGACAGCGACTCGGGGTCGCGCGGCGACCGGACCGTCGGAACAGAGACGGTGTCCCACCCGGTCCAGGCGAGTTCGCCGTGCAGTATCGTCGGCTGGACGCTGTACGCCTCCTCGACGGGCATCTTCGCCTCGAACAGGAGGAGGAAGCCGTTCGAGTAGTCGTCGTTCCGCACGTCGTTGTCCATCGACTGCTCTCGCTTCGGGTAGTGGTCGGTGAACAGGTCGTCCACGTCCGCGGGCGACTCGGTGAACAGTTCGGTGTGGGCGGTTCCCCGCGACGCCGCGGAGAGGCCGCCGACGAACCACGGTTCGTCTGCGGGGTGGAACACCGTCGTCGCGTGGTCCATGTCGATACGACCGCTCACCCGTCGCCGGACGGTCCCGAGACAACCGGTGAGGCCGGTGAGCGAGGCGGCGGACGCCGCGAGGAGGGCTCTGCGCTTCACGTCGTCAGCTGTCGTTCTGTCGATAAATAACTGCGGGTCCGGTCCGGCTCTTCGAACGCCGACGTGTCGTCGGCCGCCTCGTACTCGGTCTTGCTCGGTGCGCTACGGACGGTTCGCGTGAACCTTCGAGTCGGAACCGACGTCTTGGATATCGGTGTCGAACCCCGCTATCGTGTTCGATATCAGCTTGTTGTTCTCGCCGACGTTCAGGACGCCGACCGCACCCAGGTCCGAGTTCTCGTCACGGAGTTCGTTGTTCACGAGTTTGTTGTTGTTCACGCTGGCGAGGTACGCCCCGACGATCGCCTCGTCGACGCGGTTCCGCACGAACCGGTTGTTCTCCGCGGCCGCACTCGCCACCCCGATGTCGCTGTTGCGCACGTCGTTCCCGCGTACCGCGACCCCCGAGGAGGCGAAGACGAGGACCCCCGCCGACGTGGCCGAATCGTAGCTGTCACCGTACCGGTTGTCGGCGACGAGGTTGTCCCGAACCGTCCCGTCCGCACCGAACCCGATTTGAATCCCGTTCGGGCCCCACGCCTCGCCGACCCCACCGCCCGCTTCGACGGTGTTTCCGACCACGTCCACCGTCGGTGCGGGGTGGGTACCACTGTCCCCGTTCGCCCCGATGCCCGTCCGTTCGTACTCGCGCACCTCGTTCCCTCGAACCGTCACGCTGGAATCGCCGTAGGCGATAACGCCGAACGTCTCCTTACCCCCGACACCCATGTTCCGGACGGTGGTGTCCGAGACGCTACCCGAGACGTTCCGGACCAACACGCCGACGGAACGGTCGTCGGGTTGCCTGTCGTCGCCGTCGATTTCGAGTCCGGAGACGGTGACGGTCACCGCGTCGGAACCGGTCACCACACCACCGCTCTCGGTTCCACCGTACGCGAACACCACCGGTTCCCACTCGTTTCCGCTCTCGGGAACCGCGAACGCCGCCGGCGACGACGGGGCGCGAATCGTCGGGTCGTCTACCCCACGCAGGTGGAGACTCGTGTCGACGACCACCTGTTCGACGTAGGGGCCTCCGCTCCCCCTCACGCACACCGTGTCGCCGGTACTGGCGGCGTCGACGCCCGCCTGAACCGTCGGTTCGTCGTCAGGGACGACGACATCGCATCCCTTGGTTCCCGGCGGCCCACCACCGCGTCCCGGACGCGCACTCGCCGTTCCACCCAGACCAGCGACGGTCAGCCCACTCAGCCCGACGCCTTTGAGAACGCTTCGTCTGTCCACCAGTCGCCTCGATGACTCGTTCGACATCCCGCATAGCTATTGACTCACCGACACTTAGTTTCTCGTGTGCCTCGCTCGGCCGCGCGTTCTCCGACATTCGCCGCCTCAACGGTCGCACGGCAGACTCGTCGCTCGAAGCGTAGGTGACGTACTCGGCGACAGAGACGGTGGCCTCTCAGAAGTCCGGCAGGTCGTCGGGCGCCTCGTACTCGGACTCCCAGTCGATGTAGTCGTCTTTCAGCACGTCGCACACCGTCTGTCCCAACTCCGTCAGGCCGGCGTTGATGCTCGAAACCTGCTTCCACGAGGCGAGGTCGGGGTGGACCTCCCGTTCCTTCCAGTCCTGCGGGAGGCCCGGCGCGTGGTAGCCGACGCGTCCGGCGAAGTCGTCCCAGAAGAAGTCGAAGTCCGACCCGAGGCCGAGGTCCGTGACGATGGCCCACTCGCCGGCCGTCACCTGCGTCTCGGCGGCCCACTCCGCGAACGCCTCGGCCCACGCCCCCTCCCGGAGGAACGCGCCGAGTTCGTCGCGTCGGTAGTCGTTGTCGTCGCCGACCACGTCGGCGTCGTCGTACTCGTTCGGGTCGACGGACGGGCTGAGTTCCGGCGGCGTCGGGGGTTCGGCGTCGAGTGCCATGTCTCCCGGTTGGGCGGGCGAGGGTAAAAGCGGCGCCCCGCGACGTCGGCGACACGGCGTCGACGACGCGGCGGAGCGAGTGGGCGGGCGACCGTCGGCCGTCTCTCAGAACTCCGCGTCGTCGGGGCCGTCGGAGGGTTCCCCGAGGTCGAAGCGTTCCGGCGGTTGGCCGGCCTCGTCCAACACCTCGTCGGAGACGACGATGGGGCAGTCCACGCGGACCGCGAGGGCGACGGCGTCGCTGGGGCGGGCGTCGAAGACGAACTTCTTCGGTTCGCCGTCGTCGTAGCGTTCGGCGTCTATCTTCGCGAAGAACGTCCCCTCGGCCAAGTCGTCGATGCGGATGCCGTCGATGGCGCCGCCGAACTCCGTTATCATGTCCACCAGCAGGTCGTGGGTCAACGGTCGTTCGAACGGTTCGCCGGAGAGGGCGAGTTGGATGGCCTGCGCTTGGTCGGAGGTGATGACGATGGGGAGGAACTCCTCGCGGACTTCGAGGATGACCGCCGGAACGCTCCCGCCCTCGGCGTCGACGCCCACGCCGATTCCTTTCACCTCTGCCCGGTGGTTCATGTGGCACGGTTGGTCGGCGAGGTATGAATAGCTAGGCCACGCCGGAGCGGTCCGCCTCAGTCGCGCCGGAGGTACCAGACGACCGACCAGACGAGGAGGACCGAGAGGCCGCCGAGGAAGAAGAGGAGTCCGGGCGGCAGACCCGCGGCGGTGGCGGCGTCGTCGGCGACGCGCGCGGCCTCCATCGTCGTCGCGTCCGCGGACTCGGTCGCGCCGCCGGTCTGTCCGACGAACGGGAACCCGGCGACCAGCCACTGGACGAGGAGGCTGGCGACGGCGACGACGCCGACTGCTCCGAGGAGGCGACGGAGCGCACTCATCACGCCGGTCGTCCCCTCGCGGTCGGCCGCGACGACGACCAGCGGTCTGTCCGAGGGCGCGTACACCTTCATCTCGCGACCCTTCTCGGAGTAGACGGTGTCGACCACCTCGACGGCGCCGGCGTCTTCGAGGCGGCCGAGGTGGTACTGGACGTTCTGCAGGGAGGTGTCGACGGCGTCGGCGAGGGCGGCCGCGTTCGCGGGGTCCTCGTGGAGGGCCGCGAGGATGCGCCGCGCCGTCGCCGAGGAGAGGGCCGACAGCAGGTCGTCTGCCGCGTCGTCGTCGAGACCGATGACGCGGGGGGAGGCGTCTCCCTCGGCCGACGACGTGGAGGGCAGGAGGCGTGCCATGCGCCGGGCTACGCCGTCACGGGATACAAACTTGTTGTTCGTTCGGGGACGGAGCCGAATCCCCGACGAACGGTGATTTCGACGGCCGCGACCGGGGCCGGACCGCTACGAGAGGAACGTGGCGACGTCGGTAGAAGAGACCATCCCCACGTAGTCGTCGTCCACGACCGGGAGGTGTTTGATGCCGTACGTGGTCATCATCGCGGCCACCTCCTCCATGTAGAGGTCCGGCGACGCCGTCTCCACGTCCGTCGTCATCACGTCCGACACCTGCAGCGTCGACACGTCCTCGCCCTCGGCGACGGCGTCGAGTACGTCCGTGCTGCTGATTATCGCCCGCGGAGAGGTCTGAACGACGAGCGCGTTGATCTCCTTCTCACGCATCCGCCGCGCGGCCTCCATCACGGTCGCGTCCGGAGCGATGGTTTCCAGCGGCGTCGACATCACGTCTGCGACGGTGACTCTGTCTGCAGAACTCATACCGTGACGGACGGGAGCGAACGGTATAAAGGTAGGACGACGAGAGACGGCGACTCAGACGTCGTCGTCCGCCGGGGCGTCCACGACGGCCACGCGCAGGTCGTTCACGTTCGTGCCCGTCGGGCCGGTCTGTACCAGACGGCCCCGTTCCCGGAGGAACGGGAGCGCGTCGTTGTCGGCGAGGGCCGCCGCCGCCTCGCTCTCGTCGGACCGAGTCTCGACCGTCGCCGCGTCCACGACGGCGCCCGCCACCGCCGTCCCGCCGTCCTCGCCGTCGCTGTCGATAGCGGCGACGACCGCGTCGGTCCCGAGTTCGCGCGCGGCCGACAGACAGTACTCGAGGTTCGGCCCGCCCTCGCCGTCGCCGTCGACGGTGACCGTGCACTCGCCGCCGGTGAGGACGACGGCCGGCGCGTCGAGGGGGTCGCCGGTGGCCGCCACCTCCTCGGCGACGGCGACGTGCGTCTTCGCCGCCTCGCGCGCCTCGCCGCGGACCCGCGAGGAGAGTATCGTCGGCTCGTAGCCGCGGTCCCGCGCGGTCTCGCGCGCCGCCGAGAGCGCGGCGTGCGCGTCGGCGAGGACGTGGTTCGTCACCCGGTCGAACGCCGGGTCGTCCGACTTCGGCGTCTCGTCGACCGCGCCGCGAGCGCCGCGTTCGAGCCTGTCGCGAACGCTCTCGGGCACGTCGAGGTCGTAGCGGGCCAGCACCGACAGGGCGTCGTCGAAGGTGGTGTCGTCGGGCGCGGTCGGACCCGACGCGACGACGCCGAGGTCGTTGCCCACCACGTCGCTGAAGACGAGTCCGACCACCGTCGCGGGCGCGGCGAGACGGGCCAGACCGCCGCCCTTGAGCGTCGAGAGGTGCTTTCTGACCGCGTTCAGTTCGCCGATGTGCGCGCCGGAACGGAGGAGGGCGTCCGTCGTCGCCTGGAGGTCAGACAGCGAGATTCCGTCGGCGGGCGTCGGAATCACCGCGCTGGCTCCCCCGGTGACGACGGCGAGGACGAGCGTCCGGTCGTCCGTCTCCGCGAGGAGTTCCACGATTCGCGAGGCGCTCTCGACGCCCGCCTCGGAGGGGACGGGGTGTGCGCCCGGCAGGCGGTCGATTCGCTCCCCGCGGCCGGGGGCGGGCGTGACCACGACGCCGCCGTCGATTCGGTCGCCGAGGACCGCTTCGAGGGCGTCGGCCACGCCGTCGCCGGCCTTCCCCCCGCCGACGACGAGGACGCGGTCGAACCGCCCGAGGTCGTACGTCGCGTCCGCGACGCGGAGTTCGTCGCCCTCGACGGCGACGGCGTCTCTGACGACGCGGTCGGGTAAGACGGCCGCGACGGAGTCTCTGAGACACGCGATGGCCGTCTCGTGCGCTCGCGTCGGCGTGTCGGCGTCGAACGAGATACTGGTCATACCCCGAGATGCTCCGACAACGGTAAAAAGCGTGGGCGGAAATCGAAGGTAATGAGTCAGGAAGCGGCCGGCGAGGGTCGCGTCCGCGTCGTCGGGACGGCCCACGTCTCCGAGGACAGCGTCCGCGAAGTCGAAGCCGTCGTCGCGGAGGAACGCCCGGACGTGGTCGCCGTCGAACTCGACGAGGGACGGTACCGCCAGATGAAGGGCGGCACGCCCGACGACCTCGAACCCGGAGACCTGCTCCGCGGCAACACCGTCTTCCAGTTCATCGCCTACTGGATGCTGTCGTACGTGCAGGCGCAACTCGGCGAGAAGTTCGACGTGCAACCGGGCGCCGACATGCTCGCGGCCGTCGAGACGGCCGAGGAGTTCGGCATCGACGTGGCCCTCGTGGACCGCGACATCAACGAGACGATGCGGCGCTTCTGGTCGCGGATGTCGTTCGTCGAGAAGCTACAGATGGTCGGCGGCCTCGCGTTCGGACTCGGCGACAGTCGCGGCGTCGGCGTCGTCCTCGGCCTCCTCGTCGGACTGCTGGTCGGCCCGGTGGTCGGCCTGTTCGGTGGGTCGGTCGGCGTCGGCCTCCCCCTCCTCGCCCGCGTCACCGGCGGCGCACTCGTCTTCGCCGCCGTCGCGGCCGTCCTCTGGGTCGGGTCCGCGTCGCTCCTCGACACGGAGGACCGCCTGTTCCTCGCCCTCGGCGTCGGCGTCGCCGCCGGGATGGTCGGCGGCGTCGGACTCGGCGTCGCCGCCCCCGTCGTCGACCGACTGAGCCCGTTCGCCGTCCGCGTCGTCGGCAGTCTCTCCCTCGGCATCGGCGTCGGTCTGTTGCTCGCCGGCCTCGCCGCGACGCTCGCGACGGCGTTCGGCATGGGTCCCGACGAGGACGTCGAGGAGATGGACGAGATGGACATCAGCGCGATGACCGACACGGACGTGGTCAGCGCGATGATGGAGGAGTTCCGCGAGTTCTCCCCCGGCGGCGCGCAGGCCCTCATCGACGAACGCGACGCGTACATCGCGCACCGACTGGTCGGACTCCGGCAGTCCGGCCTGCACGTCGTCGCCGTCGTGGGCGCGGGCCACCGCGAGGGCATCGAGCGCTACCTCGCCAACCCACAGGAGTTGCCGCCGATGGAGTCGCTGACGGGGACGCCCTCCGGCGGCCTCCCGTGGGCGAAGATAGTCGGCACGGGCATCTCCGTCGCCGTCGTCGCGTTCTTCGGCCTGTTGGCGCTCTCGACGGCCGGTAACGACACGCTCCTCCGCCTGTTCGGCGCGTGGTTCCTCGTCAACGGTGCGTTCGCGGCCGGACTGGCGAAGGCGGCGGGCGCGCGGTGGCCCTCGGCCCTGGTCGGCGGCGCCGTCGCGTGGATGACCTCCATCAACCCGTTCCTCGCTCCCGGGTGGTTCACGGGCTACATGGAACTGCAGTACCGTCCGGTCAACGTCGGCGACATCAACCGCCTCAACGAACTGCTGGCCGACGAGGAGACGCCCCTCGGCGAACTCGTCGGCGACATGTTCGACGTCCCCCTGTTCCGACTCATCATGGTCGTCGCGGCGACGAACATCGGCAGTATCGTCGCCTCGGCGCTGTTCATCGGCTACGTGCTCCCGCTCTTCGCCCTCGACCTGGGCGGTCCGTCGGGCATCATCGACCTGATGTTCGAGGGCGCGCGCAACGGCTGGGACATCCTCGTCGGCCTCGTCTGACGGCGTCCCCGCGCACCGGCGAGGACGGCCGAACCCGCAAGGCCCATCCCGCCGCCGACCGAACGGTCGGCGACGCGAACACATGAGTACGAACACCTCGCTCAGTTTCAGCTCCAGTGAACTCCGTGACCTCGCCGTCGCGTGGGTCGCCCTCGGTCTCGCCTTCGCCATCTTCTTCGCCGGCGGCGGCATGCGCGCCATCGCCAACGTCGTCGGCGGCGGACTGGTCGGTCCGTTCCTCGTCAGCCTCCTCACCGCCGGCATCGGCTTTCTCCTGCACGAACTCGCGCACAAGGTGGTCGCCGTCCGCTTCGGCCAGGTGGCGGAGTTCCGCGCGGACTACGGCATGCTGTTTCTCGCCGTGATGAGTTCGCTCGCCGGCTTCATCTTCGCCGCGCCGGGAGCCGTCTACCACCGGGGCATGCTCACCGACCGCGAACACGGACTCATCGCGCTGGCGGGCCCCGTCACCAACCTCCTCCTCGCGGCGTTGTTCCTCCCCGTCCTCCTCGTCGGCGTCCTCGGCGGGTCGGAGTTCGTCGGCCTCGTCGGCTCCCGCGGCGTCACCATCAACGTGTTCCTCGCCGCGTTCAACATGCTGCCGTTCGGCGCGCTCGACGGCAACACCGTCGTCTCGTGGAGCAAGACGGTGTTCGTCGCCGTGTTCGTCCCCTCGGTGCTGTTGACGCTCGGTCTGTTCGTCTTCGGCGGCGGCCTGTTCTGACGGGTCACCGCTGGGTTTCGTTCGCCCGACGGTCGACGGCAGAGTGATAGTCCTCCCGCGAGAGACGCCGCCACGGGCCGTCGAACGACAGACGGCATGGACCCCCTCGAACTGCTGGGCAACGAGATTCGCATCGACGTCCTCCGCGAACTCGCCGAGGCGAACGCCCCGCTCTCCTTCACCTCACGAGACTCTGCGAGTACTTCGTCCGCGACGTGCCCGAGGGGTACGAGTTGGGCCACGCCGGGACGCGCGTCGTCGACGTCGCGGGCGGCGAGGGGACGGGTGCCCGGGACGCGGCGTCGGCGGACTCGGAGTCGGAGACGAGAAGCGAAACGTCGGACGCAACGAGGTGTCCGGTCTGCGACGACGACTACGAGAAGCTCTTTCACGCCCATCTGACGCCGCCGCGGGAGTGACGCGCGGCGCGAGCGGTGGGAAACGCCGTGCGAGCGGCGGGAATCGGTAAGTAGCGGCGGGAATCGGCGAGTAGCGGCGCGTGGCGGTGGACGAACGACGGAGGGGGGGACCTGTCGCGCCGAGAGGCGCGACGTTCGCGCGTGACGGTGGTGGGTAGGTTAGCGTCGTCAGTCTCGACCGTAGCCGTGGCCCGCGACGAGGGCGAACAGGTTACAGGCGAGCAGGCCCGCGAAGCGGAGCATCTCCGCCTGTTCGAGTCCCCCGGCGAGGAGGGGGAGGTACGTCAGCGGGAGCAGGATGGCCGCCCAGAACGTCACCGTCTCCGCGGAGCGGAGGGTGAGGCGGGCGGCGGAGTTGGCGAGGCCGATGCTACGTCGGACGGACGAGTTTTCGAGGGTGGAGGGGACGCTTGACATCGTTGGTTACCGTCAGCGATTCCTACGTGTCGACCCCACATATAATCGACAGAGACTTACCGTTATTTTCGGACCGTTCACAGTACTGTCGGACGTTTCACCGACGTTTCACGAACGCCTCAGAAATCCTTAGACCGTTTACGAACGGTTTTGCGTTAGTTTCTCAGAATCGTGTCAGCCCGTGTCGTGACGCGGTTCCGAAAGCGAGTTTCAGAGTGCCTAGCCGGGTAGTTGGAGCCGCGTACCAAAGACCCCTCCACGGGCCGTCCCCGGTTCGGTCACCGGTCGGGTCTGGCGCGCGGCGACGGGGCGTCTCGCGCGCGGTGGACGGGCACCTTTTTCCCCTCCGACCGCGCGCCTTCGGACATGACCGGGAACGACGCGGGCGAGGGCCCCGCGGACGAGGCTGACGAGGAGGAACTGACCTACGCGGACGCCGGCGTCGACATCGACGCCAGCGAGGCGGCGACGGCGGCACTGGTCGGTGCCGTCGGCGAGAGCGAGGGCGACTACGCCGGACTCCTGGACATCGGCGACCGCTACCTCGCCCTCGCGACGGACGGCGTGGGGACCAAACTCATCGTCGCGGAGGCACTCGACGACTACTCCACCGTCGGCATCGACTGCATCGCGATGAACGCCAACGACCTGGTCGCGGCGGGCGTCCGGCCCGTCGCGTTCGTCGACTACCTCGCCGTCGACGCCCCCGACGAACGGTTCGCCGAACAGGTGGGACGGGGCCTCTCGGCGGGCGCTGAGGCGGCGGGCGTCGAACTCGTCGGCGGCGAGACGGCCGTCATGCCGGAGGTCATCAAGGGACTGGACCTGGCGGGCACCTGCGCGGGACTGGCGCGCAAGGACGCCATCTTCCCCGGCGAGGCGGAGGAGGGCGACGCACTCGTCGGCTTCCGCTCCTCGGGTATCCACTCGAACGGGCTCACACTCGCCCGGGAGGCGGCGACGCGCGACCACGAGTACGACGACGACTGCCCGTTCGAGGGCTACGACACCGTCGGCGAGGCGTTGCTGGAACCCACGCGCATCTACACCGACCTGCTGGACCCGATGCGCGAACACGGCGTGCACGCGGCGGCCCACGTCACCGGCGGCGGGTGGACCAACCTCGAACGCATGGGGTCGTTCCGCTACGTCGTCGAGGACGCCTTCGACCCGCACCCGGTGTTCGAGTTCGTCCAGCGCGCGGGCAACGTCTCCGACGAGGAGATGCACCGCACGTTCAACATGGGTACCGGGTTCGTCGCGGCCCTCGCTCCCGAGAACGCCGAGGAACTGGCGGCGGCGACGGACGGCCGAATCGTCGGCCGCGTCGAGTCGGGGTCCGGCGTCGCCGTCCGGAGTCTGGAACTCTGACCGCAGGGCCGTGACTCCCCCGAGACCGCCCGCACCCGATGGTCTGCCCGTCCTCGGCAACACCGTGGCCTTCGCTCGGAGTCCGTTCTCCTTCACCGACGCCGCCGTCGCGGAACACGGCGACGTGGTTCGCCTCTCCATTCTGGGGAGCGACCGCTACATCGTCGCCCACCCCGACCTGTTCGAACGCGCCCTCGTGACCGACCGCGAGGCGTTCGCGAAGACGGACGACTTCCGCCTCGCGTTCGGCGACAGCGTCCTCGCCGTCGAGGGCGACGCGTGGCGCGAACAGCGCGACCTGCTGGACCCGTTCTTCTTCTACCGGCGGGTCGCGGAGTACGTCCCCGCGATGCGCGAACAGGCCGCCCGGCGCGCGTCGTCGTGGACGCCGGGCGAGACGTACTCGATGGTCGACGAGATGAAGGGCCTCACGTTCGACGTGCTGGCGGCGACGCTGCTCGGATTGGACCGCGACGGCGGCGGCGACGCGTTGCGGCGGGCCGCCGACGACCTGAACGCCCGCTTCGCACCAACGTCGTGGGCGCTGCCGGACTGGCTGCCGACGCCGAGTCGCCGGCGGTTCGACCGCGCCGTGACGACGTTGCGCGAGGAGATAGACCGACTCGTGCGCGCGGACCACGACGACGACTCCCTGCTGTCGGTCCTCGCGAACGCGCGCGAGGGCGAAGGCTACCCCCGGTCGGACGCCGCCGTGTCGGACCAACTGGTCGGCGTCATCTTCGCCGGCCACGAGACGACGGCCCTCGCCCTGACGTTCGCGTGGTACCTCCTCGCGCGAAATCCGGGCGTCAGGGAACGGGTCGAACGCGAGGTGGACGAGGTGGTCGGCGACGACCCCGTCCGGACGGACCACCTTTCGGAACTCACCGTCCTCGAACGGATCTTCCGGGAGTCGATGCGGCTGTATCCGCCGATTCACACGCTCCCGCGGGAGACGACGCGCGACGTCGAACTGGGCGGCTACCGGATTCCCGCGGGGTCGGAGGCGTTGCTCTCGGTCGTGAACGTCCACCGCGACGCCCGGTTCTTCGAGAGACCGGACCGGTTCGACCCGGACCGGTGGGACCGCGACGACCGACACGACTACGCCTACGTCCCGTTCGGGGCGGGGCCGCGGCGGTGCGTCGGCCGGACGTTCGCGACGATGGAGGCCAAGGCGGTGATGGCGGCGGTGATAAAGCGGTACCGACTGGAGTGGGCGGGCGACGGCGAGCTGGGTCTGAACCCGCAGATGACGACGCAACCGCGCGGCGAAGTGCCGATGACGGTGCGAGAGCGGTAGTCGGTCGAGGCGGCGGCGACGGCGGAGGAGGTGGAGACGACGGCGGAGGAGGCGGCGGCAATGGGGCCAGAGGAAGCGGAGGCCGAGAGAGACGGAGAGAGGCGGCGGCGGAACTCAGAGGCGGGCCGCGACGTCGGCTTCGGTGATGATGCCCACCGTCTGTCCGCCCCCGACGACGAGGACGGCCGAGTGGTGGTCGAGCGAGGAGTCGATCTCTTCGAGGGTCGCCTCGGGTTCGACCGTCGTGATGGCCTCGCGCATCACTTCGGCGACCGGGAGGTCACCCACGTCTTCGTCCTGCACACGCCTGATGTCCCCGTTCGAGATGATGCCGACGGGGCGGCCGTCGCGGATGACCGGCAGTTGCGAGAACCCCTCCTCGAGCATCCGGTCGCGGGCGTCGCGCACGGAGTCGTCGGGCGAGACGCTGACGACGTTCGTGTTCATCAGGTCGTCCGCGCGGACGACGCTCCCCTCCGCCTCGTCGAGTGCGTTGACGATGCGCCGGAGGGTGGAGAGGCGCGGGTCCACGTCGCCGCCTTCGATTCGCGCGATGAGTGGCTGGGAGACGCCCGCCATCTCGGCGAGCGTGCTCTGCGTGAGGTCGAGTTCTTTCCGCCGTTCCCGGAGGTCGTGCGGGGTCGGGAGTTCCATACTCCACGATAACCGCAGGTTATATGAAAAAGGTTCCGGACGGTCAGGCCGCGGCGTCTTCCTCGTCGGCTTCCGTCTCGACGACGTCGATGACCGACAGCGGAACGTCGCGAAGCGCGCCGCCGACTTCGCTCTTGGCGATGCGGGAGGCGTGCTTCTCGCCGTCGGCGTTGAACACGTCGATTTCGAGCAGAAGCCCGACGAGCGCCGTGTCCGCGGCGATGAACGCCGAGTCGAACGGTTCGCCGCAGGCGGGACAGCCGGTGACGCCGACTTCCACCTCGACGTACTCCTTGTCCTTCTCGTTCAGTCGCTTGCCCGCCTCGCTGACCGCGACACCGATGGCGTCGTCGATGTCCTCGACGTCGCGGACCAGCCACGCGGCCTCCATCGCGACGAGATAGTTGCTCATACCCTCCAGTAGCGCCACGGGGTTTCGTGTCTTGTGGTTCGTCCGGCCCCGTGACAACCACAGTTATTCATCAAAGATGATGATATTCTTCCGCGTACGGAACGGAAATCTACGCCATAAGTTATACAGACGAGGGGGAACTGGGACCGGATTCCTACGCCGTGAGCGGCGCCGAGACCAGTCGAGTTGTCACCGAAACAACTCCAGTTTAATCGGCAGACAGCGTCGGGGTATTCGAATCGGAGCGGTCGTAACGTATATATACACCCGGCTCGCCCGCTCAGCTAACGCGATGCTCAACGCGATGCACCGGTCAGTCACGTTCGCCCTCTACCAGTTCACCCTGGCACTCGGCATCCTGCTCATGCCGGTCGCCCTTCTCGCACGTCGGGCAGGCCTCCACCTGCCGGTCGACCGGGCGGTCGAAGCCACGGGTGCAGCGTACGAACGCGCGGGTGGGAACGCACGGACGAACTGACGCCTCCTCGCGGTCCGTTTTTCACGCCCCCGAGCGACCGCGCCGTCGACGGTCACTTCGGCGGTACCGAGGCGCTACGGGGCCGCTATACGCGGAACGGGCAACAGCAGGGGGAAGGGTGGCATTTATCAGCGCCGGGGCTCAAAAAGGGGTAATGCGTACTCCCACGAGCGACGACATCTCGGGCGGTCTCGACCCCCTGAACGGCGACCACTCCGGTGTGTTCGCCCCGGAACTCGGCGAGTTCCCCAACGCCGAACAGCGCGCGGGCGAGTCGACGGCACAGGAGACGAAGACGGGGACGACGACGGTCGGTCTGAAGACCGAAGACGGCGTCGTGCTGGCGACCGACATGCGCGCCAGTCTCGGCTACATGGTCTCCTCGAAGGACGTCCAGAAGGTCGAGGAGATTCACCCGACGGGCGCGCTCACCATCGCCGGGTCCGTCTCGGCGGCGCAGTCGCTCATCCGCTCGATTCGCGCGGAGGTCCGACTGTACGAATCCCGTCGCGGCGAGGACATGAGCATGCAGGCGCTCTCGACGCTCCTCGGTAACTTCCTCCGCTCGGGCGCGTTCTACGTCGTCCAGCCCATCCTCGGCGGCGTCGACGAGGAGGGACCGCACATCTACAGCATCGACCCCGCGGGCTCCATCCTCGAAGAAGAGTACACCGTCACGGGCTCCGGGAGCCAGTACGCCCTCGGCGTCCTCGAACAGGAGTACAGCGACGACCTGTCCATCGAGGAAGCCAAGCGCATCGCCGCACACGCCGTCGAGAGTGCACTCGAACGCGACCTGGCCTCGGGTAACGGCATCAACATCTGCGTCGTGACCGAAGACGGCGTCGAGATAACCCAGCACAAAGAGATCGAAGACCTGCTGTAGGTCGGAGCGTCGCGGCCTCTCCTCTCCGTTCTCTTCGCCGTCCAGCGGCGCGTCCGCGCCGAAAGCGGCGGCGCCGGCAGTTACAGCCAGTCCGCGAACGTACCTTCCAGCAGCGTCTCGGTCTGGTTCCCGATGTACTCGCGTTGCATGGCGAAGACGGCCTCGGCGAAGTCCTCGCCGTCGTCGAGGTGGCTCTCGACGCGTTCGACCTTCCACCCGGCGGGCGTCCGTCCCGACGCCGCGCGGACGCGGAGCGGTTCGACGTACCGGTCGGCCTCCGCCTGCGAACACCCCGCCGACTTCAGCCCGTCGACGGCGTGCGCGAGGATGTCGTCGTACACCTCGGCGGGGTCCGTCGTCTCGTGGCCGTCGTTGGCTATCCACCGCTGCTCGCCGTCGAAGCCGTCGCGCATGGCCGTGTAGAAGTTCTCCTTCGCCGTCTCCCAGTCCTGGTCGACGACCGGGTGCTGGCGCTTCGGGAGGCTCTCCATCAGGCCAGCGAACGCCGCCTGAAAGGCGATGGAGTCGCGGACGGTCGGCTGTGCGGCGATGGGGCGGAACTCGATGCGGGCGTTCGCCGACGACCGCGTCGCGCCGTCGAACACCGGGCGAACCCACCGCCAGAACGTCCCGTGCTTGCGCCGGAGCGTGGCGAACGAGTCGTCGAACCGGTCGCCGCGCGGGACGGGCATCGGAACGACGCTCGGGTCGGTGGCGACTCTGTCCACCGCCTCCGCCACGTCCGAGAGGTCCTCGGGGAAGCGGACCTTCTGTGCGTCTTTGCCGTTCAACACGGACTCGAAGACGGTGATGCGGTTCCCCATGTAGCCGTCGGCGAGGATGTCGCGCGGGTCGGCGTCGTCGTAGAGGTCCGGCGGGAAGAACGGCGAGTTGACGCCGAGGGCGAGGAGTGGCCCGGCGACGCGGAGCGCGTAGTTGAAGTAGACGGGCAGGTCGGCGGCGTGAGCGACCTGATAGTGCGGCTGGATGGAGGTGATGAGCGACTCGGGCATCACCGTATCGGCGTCGAGTTCGACGTGCGGGGCGTCGAGGCCCATGTCGTCGGCCGCGTACTGCCCGTTGGCCATCGCGTGGTAGCGGACGGAGTCGCTCATGTTCGTCGCGATGCGGATGCCGTCGTCCTCGATGCTGTCGGTGAGGTACCCCCGGGCCGTCTCGCCCGTCGGCGGGACGGTCCAGAGGCCGTCGCTGACGAGGCGCATCCCCTCCGAGGAGGTGCACTGGAGGGCGGCGGTGAGACGGGCGAGCACCTCCGATTCCTGCGCCCTGAGGCCGTGCGGGTTCAACGGCTGCGGACTCGTCGTCATCTCGGCGTTGTGGAGGCCGAGTTCCTTCTCGAACCCGATGAGTTCGAGGAGGCGACGGGGGACGCGCATCAGTCCGTTCGCCATGTCGTCGTCGGCCGAGGACCACCGGCCGTCCGCGACGGCGTAGAACTCGTACTCCAGCCCGACGATTGACTGGTGGTTGTCGAACGTGCCGGCCGCCAACTCGGATTTGACCACCTCGGCGTCCGCCTCCGCCTGCGCCTCGTACTCCTCGGCGTCGACGGCGAGCACGTCTCGAACCCGGTCCGCAAGCTCGTCGCTCATACCCTCCCGTGTGCGTCCGTGCGGCTTGAATCCCGCGGCTCCGTCGTCCCGTGGCACGCCCTCCCGAACGAGGGGTCGCACGGCTTCGAGGACCGCGGGCGGCGACCGATTCGGCGGACTTTTTTCCGCCGGGAGTTCAGAGACCGACGATGCAGTTCGCCGAGTTCGCCGCCCGAGCGTCGGAGATGGAGACCGAACCCGCGGACCTCGCGACCGTCGCGTTGGTCCGTGACCTGTTCTGCGACGCCGGAGACGACCTGACCGTCGTCGTCCGCTTCGTCCAGGGCCGCGTCTTCCCCGCGTGGGACTCCACGACGCTCGACGTCGGCCCCCGACTGCTCCGGGAGGCCATCGCGCGCGCCGCCGGGCAGAACGTCACGGCCGGAGACGTGGAGGACCGACTCGCCGACGCGGGCGAAATCGGCGCCGTCGCCGCGGGCTACGACTTCGGCGGCCAGCGGGGACTGGCGGCGTTCGCTGGCGGGGGCGGCGACGGCCTCTCGGTGCGCGAGGTGGACGAGACGCTCCGCGAACTCGCCGCCGCCTCGGGGGCCGGCAGCGAGGACCGGAAACTCAACACGCTGTTCGGCCTGTTCAACCGCGCGAGCCCGGAGGAGGCGAAGTACCTCGCCCGCCTCGTCCTCGGGGAGATGCGCATCGGCGTCGGCGAGGGTACCGTCCGCGACGCCGTCGCCGAGGCGTTCCTCGCGGGCCCCGAGGTTGACGACGACGAGGGCGACGAAGACGACATCGCGACCGGCGGAGACGCCGACGACGACGCGGAAGACGGCGCGAGCGGTGACGGGACAGACACCGCGGCGGAGGAGTCGGTGAGCGACAGAGCAACCACGCACGCGACGGCCGACGAACTCGCCGCCGTCGAACGCGCCCTGCAGGTGTCGAACGACTACGGCATGGTCGCGCGAGTCGCCCGCGAGGAGGGCCGCGACGGCCTCGAAGCCGTCCGCCTCGAAGTCGGCCGACCCGTGCAGGCGATGCTGGCGCAGGCCGGGACGGTGACGGACGCTCTCGAGGCGTGGGACGAGGCGGCGGTCGAACGCAAGTTCGACGGCGCGCGCGTGCAGGTCCACGTCGCGAGCGGTGACGAGGAAGAGGGGGCCGCCGCCGACGTGTCGCTGTTCTCCCGCAACATGGACGACGTGACCGACGCCCTCCCCGAAGTCGTGGAGTTCGTCGCGGACCACGTCGACGCGCCGGCCATCCTCGACGGCGAGGTGGTCGCCGTCGACGACGACGGGGAGCCGTTGCCGTTTCAGGAGGTGCTGCGCCGGTTCCGCCGGAAGCACGACGTCGACCGGATGCGCGAGGAGGTCCGCGTCGAACTCCGCGCGTTCGACTGCCTGCACGCCGGCGGCGAGGACTTGCTCGACGCGCCCGTGACCGAACGGCACGCCCGCCTGTCGGAGTTGGTCCCCGAATCGGCCGTCTCCGGCCTCCTCGTCTCCGACGACGAGGGAGAGATAGCCGCGTTCGAGGAGGCGTCGCTCGACGCCGGCCACGAGGGAGTCATGCTGAAGAACCCCGACTCCACCTACTCGCCGGGGGACCGCGGGAAGAACTGGCTGAAGCGCAAGCCCGACGTGGAGACGGTGGACCTCGTGGTGACGGGCGCCGAGTGGGGCGAGGGCCGCCGCGCCAACCACCTCGGCACGTTCCTGCTGTCGGCCCGCGACGGCGACGACTACGCCACCATCGGGAACGTCGCCACCGGCATCACCGACGAGGAGTTGGCGGACCTGTCGGCCCTGCTGGAGCCCGAAATCGTCAGCGAGGACGGACAGACGGTCGAGTTGAACCCCGCCGTCGTCTTCGAGGTGGGCTACGAGGAGATTCAGCGCTCGCCGACGTACTCCTCGGGGTACGCGCTCCGCTTCCCCCGGTTCGTCGCCGTCCGCGAGGACAAGACGCCCGCCGACGCCGACTCGCTCGAACGCATCGAGCGACTGGCCGAGTCCCAGTAGCGGCGGAGCGTCGCCGGTCGGCGTCCCCGTCCACGTCCGAGTCCGGAGCCGTCGCCCTCGGGGTCAGACGTACCGCGACAGCGCCTCGAACGCGCGTTCGGCCGCCTCGTCCGGCCGGTCCGGGTAGGTGTACAGTTCGAGCGTGACGAACCCGTCGTAGCCGACGCCGTCGAGGGCGTCGAACACGGCCGCGAAGTCGAGGTCGCCGTCGCCGGGGACGAGGTGGTAGTGCTTCCCGCGGACGCCGCCGGCGATGTCTTCGAGGTGGACGCCGGTGATGTGACCGGCGGCCTTCTCGATGCTCTCGCGGGGGTCCTCGCCGTAGACGGCGGCGTGTCCCACGTCGAGGTTGACGCCGAGTCCGTCGCGGCCCACGTCGTCGATGAGCGTCAGCACCTCGTCGGTACTCTCGACGAGGAGTTCGGGTTCGAACTCGATGCCGACGTCCACCCCGCGCGGTTCGGCGTAGTCGAGGATGTCGTGCAGGGAGTCCAGCAGGTGGTCGTACGCCGTCTCCGGCATCGTCCCCGGGAGGGGGCGACCGCTGGCGAGGCAGACGGCCGGCGCGCCCGTGGCGTCGGCCAGGTCGACGGCGCGCTTCGTGTAGTCGACGCGCCACGCGCGCAGGTCGGCGTCCGGGTTGACGACGCTCGGTTCGAAGAACGACGACGGCGGCGCGTCGTCGTAGTAGCCCGTCGCCGTGTTCGCGTTGACGTTCGAGACGGCGACGCCGGTGTCGTCGAGGGCGTCGGCGAGGGCCGCCTCGTCGTCCGCGTCGAACTCCGGGAAGTACGCGTGGGGCGCGTCGCCGAGTATCTCGACTCCCGCGTAGCCGTGGCCGGCGATGCGCCGGACGGCCTCGGGGAGCGTGTGGTTCGTGTAGGCGTTCGTCGAGAATGCGAGTTTCATCGTTGGGTCGTCAGCTCACGTCGAAGTATCTGGACAGCACCGTGGCGGGGACGAGGAACGCGGCGGCGGCCGCGGCGAACGCCGGCCCCGCGACGACGGCGACGGCGGCGTCGAGGAGGACGATGCCGAGGACGCAGGTGCCGACGGCGGGACCGACGTTCGCGGGCGTCGGGTCGGCCATGGCCGGGGCGAGCGCTCGCCAGTCCCACGCGAGGAAGCACGCGGCGACGACGGTGGCGAGGAGGCCCGTCGCCGTCGTGCCGAGGAGGGTGGCGACGACGGCGACGACCATCGCGGCCAGCGTGGCCGCCGCGGCGGTGAGTGCCACGGCCGACGCCTCGCCGCCGCCCGTCTCGGCCTCCGCCATCCGGGTCAGCGCGGCGACGTAGCCGACGACGGCCGCCGGGAACAGGAGCGCGACGCCGCCGAACGCGGCCGCTCCGGCGACCGACAGGCCGAGGGCGACGTTCAGTCCGCGGGCCGCGCCCATGGCGAGGAACCCCGCGGGGCCGCCCTTCAGGAGGCCGTCGTAGAGGGCGACGGCGAGGGCGAGCGTCGCGGCCGTCGCGCCCGGGACGGCCCCGCCGACGGCCGTCGCGAGGACGACGCCGGCGAGGAGGAGTCCGACCCCGAGCGAGAGCGCCTCGGTCCGCCCGACGCGACCCGAGGGAATCGGTCGGTTCGGGCGGTGTCTGCGGTCTTCGGCCGCGTCGGCCACGTCGTTGAGCGTCGTGCCCGCGGCGTAGACGAGGACGGACGCGAGACAGAGGCCGACCACCGTCGGGAGCGACGCCGTCGCGCCGAGGGCGACGGCGAGGGCGACGCCCGCGAGGACGTCCGGCGGGGCGGTGAAGACGTTCGGGAGTCGAATCAGGTCGGCGTAGTCGCTCGCGACTCGCCGGACCGACTCGACTCCGAGTGCGTCTCCGACGCCCGTCGCCATCCGTCAGGCCCACCCGTGGTCGCGGAGGTAGTCCATCGCCCCCTGCGCCGTCTCGGCGGCCGTCTCCTGGTACGGGTAGAGTTCGACCGTCACGTAGCCGTCGTAGCCCGAGTCCTCGACGGCCTGCAGGAAGCCGTCGATGTCCATCGCGCCGTCGCCGAGTTGGGTGTGTTCGTGCGTGCGGTCGGCGGGGATGTCTTCGAGGTGGTAGTGCCGCGTGTACGGCGCGAGCGTCTCGACCAGTTCCGCGGGGTCCTCGCCCACGCAGAACAGGTGCCCCGCGTCGAAGTTGCAGGTGATTCGGTCTGAGTCCACGCGGTCCATCAGGTCGAGGAACTGGTCGGACGTCTCTATCAGGAGGTCGGGTTCGGGTTCGACCATCACGTCCACGCCCACGTCCTCGGCCTTCGCGGCGAGTTCGTTCAGTCCCTCGACGAACGTGTCCGTCGCCCACTCGCGGGACTTCCCCTCGGGAATCGGGCCGCCGGGTTCGATGGATATCTTGTCGCAGCCGAGTTCGGCCGCGGCGTCCAGCGAGTCCAGCGTGTAGTCGACGCGGCGGCGGCGGTAGTCCTCGTCTACCTCGACGAACGAGGGGTGGTGGAAGTCCTCGATGGCCGTCAGCATGAACGCGTTACAGTTGCTGATCTCGAGGTCGTTGGCGTCGAGGGCGGTTCGCACCTCGTCGTACTCCTCGCCCGTCGCCTCGGGCGGGTAGAGGAACGGCTGGTCGAACAGGAGTTCGATGCCGTCGTAGCCCGCGTCCGCGACGGCCTCGATGGCCCCGACGGTGGAGTACTCCCGGAACGCGTTCATCGAGAAGCCGAACTGGAGCGACATGGGTCACTCGGCCTCTGCGCCCTGCGGGGGGTTCTCGTCCGCCGACTCCGCCGCGACGGCGTCCGCGTAGTCGAAGTGCGGCGACTGCGAGAAGAACTCCAGGGGGTTCTCGAACAGCAGTTTGCGCACCTCCTCGCGGTCCCAGCCGGCGTCTATCATCGCGTCGCGGGCCTTCGGGACGGCGAGTGGGTCCGAGTCGTCCCAGTCCGCCGAGGAGTTGATGATGCGTCGGTCGGTGCCGTACTCCTCGAGCAGGGGCATGACCTCCTCGATGGATATCTTGCCGGGGTAGAGCGTGAACCCGAGCCAGCAGTCCGTCGCCGCCGTCGTCTCCATCGTGTCCGGTTCGTTGTGGTCGATGATGATGCGCTCCTGCGTGACGCCCATCTCCTCGATGATGTCCACCGTGCGTTCGGCACCTTTCGGCTTCTCCGTGTGCGGGAGGTGGATGATGACCGGCTGTTCGTGTTCCTCGGCGAGTCTGAGTTGCTCGCGGAAGGCCCACTCCTCCTCGTCGGTCTGGAGGTTGAAGCCGATCTCGCCGACGCCGACGACCCGGTCGCGTTCGAGGTACTCCGGCAGGCGGTCGATGACCGCCTCGGACATCTCGCGGTCGACGGCCTCCTTGGGGTTGATGGAGACGGTGACGTAGTGGTCCATCCCCGCCACCCGGTCGGCGCGTTCGGTCTCGAAGTCGATGATGTGCTCGAAGTAGTCGAAGAACGATTCGGGATACAGCTTGTCCGACCCCGACCAGAACGAGGGTTCGATGACGCACTCGATGCCGGACCGTCGCATCTCACGGTAGTCATCCGTGGTCCGCGAGGTCATGTGCGCGTGTGAGTCGATGAGGCGCATGGGCCACACTCCGGACCAGTCGGGCTTTGTTACCGGCATCCTACAGGTTTAGGCGCCGAGAAAGCTCGTGATACGCCCCCGGTAGCAGTCGGTTAACGAGCCGTTCGAACGAGGGTATTCGACCGATTTCGGCGGCCTCCCGCGTGAAGCAGACGCATAACTAACCGCGTTCCGTCCGCCGTCCAGTACATGACGCGAACGCGAACGGGTGTCTGGTTCGTCGGCGCCCGCGGCAACGTCGCCACCACGGCCATCGCCGGGGCGCGCGGCATCGCCCGAGACACGACGGACCGAACCGGGATGGTCACCGCCCGGGAGCCCTGTACCTCACTCGAACTCCCACCGGTCGAGGGGTTCGTCTTCGGCGGCCACGACATCGCCGACAGACCCCTCCATCACACCGCGACCGAACTCGCCGACTCGGACATCGTCGACAGGCGGACGCTCGAAGCCGTCGCCGACGACCTGCGGGAGATAGACGACCGCATCGAGACGGGCACCGCCCAGAACTGCGGGAGCGCCGTCTCCTTGGCCGACGGCGACACGCTGGACCGCGACCACACCGTCGGGGAGGTGGTCGAGCAGATTCGCGCGGACTACGCCGACTTCGTCGCCGAGACGGGCGTGGACCGTCTGGTCGTCGTCAACCTCGCCTCCTCGGAACCGCCCGTGAGCGAACCCGAGCGGTACGACACGCTGGCCGCCTTCGAGGAAGCCGTCGAGTCGGACGACGCGGACCTGCCGGCGAGTTCGCTGTACGCGTACGCCGCCCTCTCGGCGGGCCACCCCTACGTCAACTTCACGCCCTCCACCGGGAGCGAACTCGGCGGCCTGCGCGAGTTGGCCGAACGCGAGAACGTCCCGCACGTCGGCCGCGACGCCAAGACGGGCGAGACGCTCCTGAAGACCGCGCTCGGGCCGATGTTCGCCGGCCGCAACCTCGACGTGATGTCGTGGGACGGCTTCAACATCCTCGGCAACGGCGACGGCAAGGTGTTGGAGGACGACGAGAACAAGGCCGGGAAACTCCAGAGCAAGGGCGGCGTCCTCTCGAACATCCTCGGGTCGGAGATGCACAACCGGGTTCGCATCGACTACACTCCCTCCCTCGACGACTGGAAGACGGCGTGGGACCACGTCCACTTCCGCGGGTTCATGGGGACGGAGATGAGCCTGCAGTTCACGTGGCAGGGCGCGGACTCCTCGCTGGCCGCCCCCCTCGTGTTGGACCTCGTTCGCCTCGTCGCCCACGCCGACGAACGCGGCGAGGGCGGCGTCCAGACCCACCTCGCCTCGTTCTTCAAAGAGCCGATGGACGTGGACGAACACGACCTCTCCCGGCAGTTCGCCATGCTGGAGGCCTACGTGAACGACCACGCCGACGGCGCGAACCCCGACCCGGCGACGCCCGTGCGGACGGACGGCGCCGGCGGTGACGACAACACGACGGACGGAGACGACGACGCTCCCGACGACACGGCCCGCGGCGACGCGGGGGGCGAACGATGACCGGGACCGACCGCCCCGCAGAACGGGTCGTCGTCCTCGACGTGGTCGGCCTGCAACCCGAACACGTCGACGGCGAGACGACGCCGAACCTCGCCGGCCTGTTCGGCGACGGCGCGACGACGGGCGTCGTCCCCCCGTTCCCGTGCGTGACGATACCCTCGCAGACGACGCTCGCGACCGGCCTCTCGCCGTCGACCCACGGCGACGTGTCGAACGCCGAGTACGACCGAGAGCGCGACGCGGTCGAACTCTGGGGTCGCGACAGCGGCGACCGACGGCGCGTCTGGGAGATGCAGGGCGACAGCGGACTCACGACCGGCGCGCTGTTCTTCCAGCACCTGTACGGCACCGACGTCGACGTGGCGGTGACGCCGAAACCCATCGAGGACGAGAACAACGACCTCATCGAGATGAACTGCTGGACGAACCCCGACGGGTTCTACGACGAACTCCGCGAGGAGTACGGCCACTTCCCGCTTCACAACTACTGGGGGCCGGCCGCCAACGCGGAGAGCACGAAGTGGATTCTCTCGGCGGCGCGCGAGGCGACCGACCGCTACGACCCCGACATGCTGTGGGCGTACGTCCCCCACCTCGACTACGCGGGACAGAGTCACGGGCCGAATTCGGAGGCGTTCGCCGAGGCCCTCGCGGAGGTGGACGAACTCGTCGGCGACTACCTCGACTTCCTCCGCGGGACCGACCGCTGGGAGGAGACGGCCGTCGTCGTCGTCAGCGAGTACGGCTTCCACGAGGTGTCGACGCCCGTCTTCCCGAACCGAGCGCTCCGCGAGGCGGGCCTGATGGCGACGCAGGAGGCGGCGGAAGGCGGGCTGATTCCGGACCTCGCGGCCTCCGAGGCGTTCGCCGTCGCGGACCACCAAGTCGCGCACGTCTACTGCGACCAAGACGCCGTCGAACGGGCGCGCGAGGCCCTCGAACCGCTCCCGGGCATCGAACGGGTCCTCGACGGCGACGACCAGACCGCCTACGACATCGACCACGCGAACGCGGGGGACCTCGTCCTCGTCGCCGACCCCGACGCGTGGTTCACCTACTACTGGTGGGACGAGGGCGAGGACGAAGCGATGCCGCCGTACGCCGACAGCGTCGACATCCACGAGAAACCCGGCTACGACCCCTGCGAACTGTTCCTCGGCGAGGACGGCTTCGTCTCGACGGACCCCTCGAAGGTCCGGGGGTCCCACGGGCGCGTCGACTCCGAGACGACGCCGTTCTTCGGCGTCGGCGGCCCCGCCGCGCCGTCGCTCTCGCTGGACGGCGACATCGACATGCGTCAGGTCGCGCCGACGGTGCTCGACCTCCTCGGCGTCCGCGACGACGTGGCGATGGAGTTCGAGGGCGCGTCCATCCTCGCGGCGTCGAACGCGCTCGGACCGGCCGACGACTGACCGGTCGGGGACGCGAGGCCGGGCGAGTCGACTTCCCGTAGGGCCCGAACGCATCGCGGCCGCCTCGAAGCCGAAACTCGTTATTCCCCGGGCGCGCTACGGTATCGTATGACCGTCTCCTTCCGGAACCTCGACGTCTCGTGGCTCGGCTACGCCACGGCCAGAATCGAGTCGGAGTCGGGGTACGTCGTCTACCTCGACCCCGGCCGCTACGGCGTGCTGGACGACTACTACGCCCGCGACGGCGACCTGATCTGCGTCACCCACGACCACCACTACGACAGCGACGCGATACGCTCGGTGGCAAAGGAGGACGCCACCGTCGTCGTCTTCGAGGCGGTGGACGCGGACAACATCGACCGCGACGTCGAACCGGTCGCGGACCTCCCGTACGAGGTGGTCCGCGTCGGCGAGGAGGAACACCTGACGGTCGGCCCCGTGGACCTGTGGACGGTCGCCGCGTACAACGAGGCCGACGGTCCGCACACCAGAGACGACGGGAGCCTCGTCCACCCGCCCGGGTTCGGCTGTGGGTTCCTCCTGTCGGTGGACGGCACCACGGTGTTCTGGCCCGGCGACAGCGACGCTCTCGACGGCTTCGAGCGGTTGTCGGTCGACCTCTTCCTCGCCAACATCGGCGGCAGCGTCGTGATGGACCGCCACGAGGCCGCCGACCTGGCCGAGGCCCTGAACCCCGGACTCGTCCTGCCGATTCACTACGACACCATCGACCTCCTCTCGACCGACCCCGAGGCGTTCGCGGCCGACGTGGCCGCCCGCGGCGTCCCCGTCGTCCTCGAAGACCCGACGGACCACGCGGTCTGAAGTGCGGGTCCCGCGGAGGGCGTCCCGAGGTGTGGCCGCCGAATCCGCGGCAACCGTTTTGCCCCGTCCGCCCCTCGGGTAGGAGACGATGACGCCGCTCACCCCGACCGTCGACCACGGCCACCTCGAACGACGCATCCCGTACTACCGCGCCGGCGACGGCCCGCGAACGCTCGTCGTCCTCCCCGGACTGAGCGACGCGTTCGCCGGCCGGCCGAACCGGGCGACGGCGGAGTACCTCGCCCGCGTGACCTACGCCGGACTCACCGACGAGTTCACCGTGTGGACGGTCGGCCGACCGAAGCGTCTCGACGCCGAGACGACGACGCGGGAACTCGCCGGGTCGGCCGCGACGGCCCTCGACGAACTCGACGGCGGCCACGTCGTCGGCCACTCGATGGGGGGACTGCTCGCCCAACACCTCGCCGCCGACTACCCGGACCTGGTGGACCGACTCGTCCTCGCGTCCTCGGCCGCGCACGTCGGCGACGCCGGCCGGGCGATTCTCGAAGACTGGCAGACGTGGGCGCGGACGGACGCGTGGGGGAACCTGTACGCCGCCTCGGCGCGCGAGTCACACACCGGGTGGCGACGGCGAGCGTACCCCCCGCTGTTGCGCGCGGCCGGGTCCCTCCTGTCGCCGCCGTACCCCGGCGACGTGGAGACGTCCATCCGGGCCTGCCTCGACCACGACGCCTCGGATAGACTCCCCGACCTGACGACGCCGACGCTGGTCGTCGGGGGCGACGAGGACCGCCTGTTCCCGCCGGCCCTGTTGCGCGAGACGAAGGCGATGCTCCCGGATGCGACGCTCGCGGTGCTGTCGAACACGGGGCACGCCGCCGTCTCCGAACGGCCGAAGACGGTCAACCGACTGCTCTCGCGGTTCCTCCGCGGCGAGTCGCTCTGAGCCTCAGATGACGCCCATCGCGTCCAGTCGCTCGGGCAGGTAGGTCTCCGTCACGAAGTCGAGGCCCCGGGAAGCGAGCGCCTGCTGTTCGGCCTTCTTGTCGATGTCGAGTTGGAGTTCTATCTGCTCCTCCCAGTAGTCGGTCATGAACCGCGGGTCCTCGAGTTCGGATTCGAGGGCGTTCACGTCGGAGTCCGACAAGGGGTCGGTCGGCAGGTCGTACTCGACGATGTCCTCCGGTTGGATGCCGACGAACTTCGCCTGCGGCGTGGCGAGGTACTCCGAGAGGTGCGCGGACTTGATGGAACCGTACGCGACGGAGCCGTAGATGCGGTACGACCACGGGTCGCCGTCTGTGAAGACCACGACGGGCAGGTCGAGTTCGTCGTGGAGGCGCTTCGTGATGCGGCGCGTCGCCCGCGCGGGTTGCCCCTTCAGGTGGACGACGAGACAGCCGTACTCCTCGTCGAAGCCGTTCTCGATGAGACGGTCGCGCATCCCACCGGTCTCCACGCAGAGGACGAAGTCGATGTCGTGGTCGAGGAACTCGATGGTGTCGGGGTTGTTCGGAATCTGGTAGCCGCCCTCGCCGACGTCCTCCTGACAGTGTATCTCGCGCTCGCCGCGACGGGTCTGCTCGCGGAGTTCCAGCGGCCCCATCAGGGTCGCGCCCGACTCCTCCGGGCGCATGTGGAAGTCCTCGCGGGTGACCTGCGAGACGATTTCGAGGTCCTCGATGAGCTGGTTCGACTCGTCTTGGTCGTTGAACTGCGCCTCTTCGGTGTCCCAGGACTCCGAGAGGTAGTACAACTCACGGAGGGTCGAGGAGCGGTCCTCCTCCAACTGGTTGACGAGGAACTCGATGGCGTACGTCGCCTTCAGCAGTTTGCGCGCGCCGCGGACGCTGTTGGCCGACCGGGTGGACTTCCGGTCGCCGTACACCCACACCTTCGACTCCTCGTCGAAGACGATGTTGCTCTTCGTCCGCGTCGGGATGTCCATGTGCGGGATATCGCCGTCGGCGAACTGGTCGTAGAACTCCGCGGCGAGGTCGATGAGTCGTTCCTGCGCGAGTTCGTCGTTCTGTTTCGTGCTCATTGTTGGTCGGGTTCAGGTGTTGACTGTCAGTTTCTCCGCCTCGACGCCGTCGACGTTGATGTCGAACGACGCCTCCGAGGACACGGTGTAGGTGAGTTCCGCGGTGTCGCCCGCCGACACCGACGGGTTCCACTTGACGAACCACTCGCCGTCCAAGTCCACGACGGTGGCGTCGTCGGGCACGTCCGTCGGTTCGACGGTGACGATGTCGGTGATGTCGGGGGTCTCCGAGCGGTCGGAGTGGTTCTCGACGACGAGGGTGACGGTGTCGCCCTCGACGTGGCGTTCGACGCTCACGTTGTTCATGATGCGCGCGAGTGCGCCGTCGATGTTCGGCCGTTCGCGGTGGGTCACCTCCGCGAGTTTGTCGGCCATCTCGGGCAGGATGCGCCCGAGGACGTCCTGTTTCTTCCGGCGCTTCTGCATCGACCGGCGCTTGTTCAGGTACGACTTCAGTTCGCGCGCCGCCTCGCGGATGGCGAGTTCTATCTCGTCCTCTATCTCGGGGATGTTCGCGAGGGCGTCCTTCGACTCGGAGGTGAACGGCACGTTCGTGGACGCGACGTGGACCATGATGACCGCCGGCCCACTCGGCATGCCGGAACCGCCGGGTTGGTCCAGCCCGTAGTTGCGCCAGCCGATTCGCTTGACCACGTCCGTCGTCGCGCACGCCCCGCGCTGGTAGACGAGGGGGACGCGGTTGGCGAAACGGAGCAGGTCGACCGACCCCTCGGACGCCAACTCGCCGCCGTAGGCGATGCCCGCCTCGACGATGAACGGGTCGCCGCCGTGGACTTCCGCGTCGCGCGTCGCCGCGGCGTAGAAGTCGGCGTCGTACTCCTTCCGGAGGCCGGCCTCGACCAACTCGGCGCTGATGGGCGACAGGCAGTTCGTCGGCGGCGCGAGGATGTCCGCCTCGCGCATCCCCTCCAGCAGTTCGGAGGCGGTGTCTCTGTCGTCGGCGACTTCCCGCACCTTCGGCACGTCGTCGGGGACGGTGCGCATGACCGCCCAGAGCGACTCGCAGACGTTCTCGCGGGCCGTGTCGCCGAACGACACGTCGTCGGAGACCAGCAGGTCCGCCGACCGGTCCACGTACTCGCGGACCTGCTTCTTCGTCGCGCGGTGGACGGGCGAGGCGTCGAACTTCTCGGCGACCCGTTCGGCGAGTCCGTGGACCGTCTCGTCGTCCTTCCGCGTGCTCGTCGCCTCGTCGACGAGGGCGTACAGGTCCGACGTGCGGTCCGTCGTCAGCGTCGCCCACGCCGCCTCGACGGCGTTCTCGCGGACGGTGTCGCCGAACGTGACCCCGAACTCGTCTTCGATGTCGTCGGCGACGGTGTCGACGATGTCCGCGACTTCGAAGTGCGTCGTCCGTTCGCGGTTCCTGAGCGTGTCGCCGACGCGCCCGGCGAACGTGTCCGTCGCCTCGGCACCCTTGTTGGCGACGGCGTCGGCGATGGCGGCGTCCACGTCGGTGTCGTCGTCCTCGGGGACGCCCCACCCCATCTCGCGGCCGAAGTGTCTGTCGCGGAAGTTGTTCAGAATCTTGTCGGCCGTCTTCGCGCCGACGCGGGTGAACTCCTCCTGCAGGAAGCCCGAGACTGAGTACGACTCGGTGCGCGAGAGCATCTTGATGAGCGTCCCGAGTTCGACGCCGTGCGGGTGCGGTCGAATCTCCTCCGTCTCCGCGGGGAGGTCCGCCCCCTCGACGCGTTCGTAGCGGAGCGGTTCCTCCAACCCCGGTTCGTCGAGGACCAGTCGGGCGTGCGGGTTGACGACGGCGGTGTGCTTGACGTAGTCGTGGAGTTGCTGGCGGGCGCGCATGTTCGCCTCCATCTCCACCTCGATGCGCGTGCCGTGCGTCGGGGAGAGGTCGGACTCGCCCGGTTCGAGTTCGCGTTCGACCTGAATCTCCGGTTCGTTCGTGTCCGTGTCGATGATGAGTTCGAAGTACTGCGCCGCACTGTCGCCCTGCGTCCGCGAGGTGACTTTCGCGGGCTTGCCCGACGTGAGTTGCGAGTAGAGAACCGCCGCGGAGATACCGATACCCTGCTGTCCGCGCGACTGTTCGCGCGCGTGGAACCGGGAGCCGTACAGCAGTTTCCCGAACACCTTCGGAATCTGCTCTTTGGTGATGCCCGGCCCGTTGTCCTCGACGACGAGCGTGTAGTAGTCGCCGGACTCGCGAATCTCGATGGAGATGTCGGGCTTGATTCCCGCCTCCTCGGTTGCGTCGAGGGCGTTGTCCACCGCCTCCTTCACGGCGGTGACCAAGCCTCGCGCCCCCGAGTCGAACCCGAGCATGTGCTTGTTCTTCTCGAAGAACTCGGCGATGGAAATCGCGCGTTGGCTCTCGGCCAACTCCTCTGCGATTCCCGCGTCCTCGCCGAGCGTCGACTGGAACGAGGTCATTCTGTGGGGGAAGGTTCTGGACGGGCGCTTAAGTACTGTTCGGGAGTGAGGTGAAAGTGAAATCCGGCGCGACGAGCGCCGAAAGAACTACGTTGGTGAACGAGAGCATGTCACACGAATCGGGTGACGCGGTGGAGACGTGGGCGCGTGCGCACACACCGCACCGCGTTCTCACCACTTTAGTAAGTTCTCACGCGGGCGCGCGTGCGAGGGTTTAAGGGGGGAGATGGCTAAGCCGGAACCAGATAGTATGTCACGCGAAAGTGAGTACGGGGCCGGGCAGATTCAGGTCCTCGAGGGCCTCGAAGCCGTCCAAAAGCGCCCGGCGATGTACATCGGCTCCACCGACTCACGGGGGTTACATCACCTCGTCTACGAAGTCGTGGACAACTCCATCGACGAAGCTCTCGCAGGCTACTGCGACGAGATTCGAGTGGAGGTCCACGAAGACGGTTCTGTCTCCGTCTCGGACAACGGCCGGGGGATTCCGGTCGACACACACGAACAGTACGACCGACCCGCCGTCGAGGTCATCATGACCGTCCTCCACGCCGGCGGCAAGTTCGACAACAAGTCGTACCAGGTGTCCGGCGGCCTCCACGGCGTCGGCGTGAGCGTCGTCAACGCCCTCTCGGAGTGGTTGGAGGTCGAGATAAAGCGCGACGGTGCCCTCTGGACGCACCGCTTCGACCACGGCGAACCCGTCGAGGGCGCGTTCGAACGCGTCCGCGACCTCGAACCCGACGAGGAGACGGGGACGACGATTCGCTTCCGTCCGGACGACGAGATATTCGAGACGCTGGCGTTCGAGTTCTCCACGCTGGAGAACCGCCTGCGCGAACTCGCGTTCCTCAACTCCGGCGTCGAGATCGGGCTGGAGGACGAGACCACGGACGAGACGAACGCCTTCTACTACGAGGGCGGCATCCGCGCGTTCGTCCGCTACCTCAACGAGACGAAGTCCACGCTCCACGACGACGTCGTCTACTACGACGACGAGGACCAGAACATCGAGGTCGAAGTCGCCATGCAGGCCACCGAGGAACTGCAGGGCTCCATCCACGCCTTCGCCAACAACATCAACACGCGCGAGGGCGGGACGCACCTCACCGGGTTCAAGACGGCGCTCACCCGCGTGGTCAACGACTACGCGCGGAACAACGACCTGCTGGACGACCTCGACTCCCTGAAGGGCGAGGACATCCGCGAGGGCCTCACCGCCGTCATCTCCATCAAACACCCCGACCCGCAGTTCGAGGGGCAGACGAAGACCAAGTTGGGCAACAGCGAGGTCCGCGGCATCGTCGAGTCCGTGACCCACGAACGTCTCGGGACGTACTTCGAGGAGAACCCCGGGACGGCGCAGGCCGTCGTCATGAAAGCCGTCGAGGCGGCGAAGGCCCGCCGGGCGGCCAAGAAGGCCGAGGAACTCACGCGTCGGAAGTCGGCGCTGGAGTCCACCGCCCTGCCGGGCAAACTCGCCGACTGTCAGAGCAAAGACCCCTCCGAGTCCGAACTGTTCATCGTGGAGGGCGACTCCGCGGGTGGCTCCGCCAAACAGGGCCGGGACCGACACTTCCAGGCCATCCTCCCCCTGAAGGGGAAGATTCTGAACGTCGAGAAACACCGGCTGGACCGCATCCTCGAGAACAACGAGGTCCGTGCGCTCATCACCGCCATCGGCGCGGGCATCGGCGAGGAGTTCGACATCGACGACGTGCGCTACGAGCGCATCATCATGATGACGGACGCCGACGTCGACGGCGCGCACATCCGGACGCTGCTGTTGACGCTTCTGTACCGGCACATGCGGCCGCTCATCGAGGCGGGCTACGTCTACGCGGCCCAGCCCCCCCTGTACCGCGTCCGTTACCGCGGCGAGACGTACGACGCGATGACCGAGGCCGAGCGCGACCGAATCGTCGAGGAGAAGTGCGACGGCAACCCGACGCAGGTCCAGCGGTTCAAGGGTCTCGGCGAGATGAACCCCGAGCAGTTGTGGGACACGACGATGAACCCCGAGAACCGGGTCCTGAAGCGCATCACGCTCGACGACGCCGCCGCCGCCGACCGGATGTTCAACATCCTGATGGGCGACGCCGTCGAACCGCGGAAACAGTTCATCAAAGAGCACGCCACGGAAGCGGAGTGGGTGGACATATAGATGAGTTCTGACGCACCTGACGAGTTCCGACCGGACGCGGGCATCGCCGCGGAGGTCAAGACCGCACGTATCGAACAGGAGATGGAGCAGTCGTACATCGACTACGCGATGTCGGTCATCGCGGGGCGCGCGCTCCCCGACGTGCGCGACGGCCTGAAACCCGTCCACCGCCGCATCCTCTACGCGATGGACCAGGCGGGCGTCACCCCCCGGTCCTCGCACCGGAAGTCCTCGTCCATCGTGGGCGAGACGATGGGTGACTACCACCCGCACGGCGACAGCGCCATCTACGACGCCCTCGCGCGCATGGCGCAGGACTTCTCGATGCGGTACCCCCTCGTGGACGGCCAGGGGAACTTCGGCTCCATCGACGGCGACCCGCCGGCGGCGATGCGGTACACGGAGGCCCGCATGTCGCCAATCGCCGAGGAACTCCTCGCCGACATCGACAAGGACACCGTCGACTTCCAGTCGAACTACGACGACCGCAAACAGGAACCGGTCGTCCTCCCCGCGTCGTTCCCGAACCTGCTCGTCAACGGCTCTTCGGGCATCGCCGTCGGGATGTCCACGAACATCCCGCCGCACAATCTCGGCGAGGTCATCGACGCGACGACCCACCTCATCGAGAACCCCGACTGTACGGTCGAGGACCTGATGGAGTTCGTGCAGGGGCCGGACTTCCCGACGGGCGCGAACATCGTCGGCCGGAACGCCGTCCACAAGGCGTACAAGACCGGCCGCGGCCGTATCCGCGTCCGCGCCGAGTTCGAGGTCGACGACCAGGGCGACAACATCGTCATCAGCGAACTCCCCTACCAGGAGAACAAGGCGCGCCTCATCGAGCGAATCGCCGACGACGTGAACGAGGGGAAGATAGAGGGAATCCGCGACCTGCGCGACGAGTCCGACCGCGACGGTATCCGCGTCGTCGTCGAACTCAAGCGCGGCGCGAACCCCGACGTGGTGAAGAACCAGTTGCTCGAACACCACCTCGAATCCACGTTCGGCGTCATCAACCTCGCCCTCGTCGACGGGCAACCGCGGGTGCTCACCCTGAAGGAGACGCTCACGGAGTACCTGAAGCACCGACGCGAGGTCGTCCGCCGTCGCTCCGAGTACGAACTCTCCGAGGCCGAGGACCGCGCGCACATCCTCGAAGGCCGCCTGAAGGCCCTCGACAACATCGACGACGTGGTGGAGACCATCCGAAACTCCGAGAGTCGCGACGACGCGAAGGCCGCACTCCGCGGGGAGACGACCGTCGAAGTCGACGGCGAACCGCTCCCGACGTTCGACTTCTCGGAGGAGCAGGCCAACCACATCGTCGCCATGCAACTCGGCTCGCTCACCTCGATGGAGGCGGCCGAGATAGAAGAGGAGTACGAGGACGTCCAGGCGACGATAGAGCGCCTGAACGAGATTCTGAGCGACACGTCCGAACTCGACGCGGTCATCGAGTCCGAGTTGGAGGAGATAAAGGAGGAGTACGCCGACGAACGGCGCACCTCGTTCATCGAGGACACCGGGACGGTGACCCACGAGGACCTCATCGCCGAGGAGGACGTCGTCGTCGTCGTCACCGAGGACGACTACATCAAGCGGATGTCGTTGGACTCCTTCCGCGCCCAACACCGCGGCGGCAAGGGCATCATCGGCACCGACCTGAAGGAGGGTGACCGGGTGTCGTCCGTCTTCGTCGCGAGCACGCACGACTACCTGCTCTACTTCACGAACCACGGGCAGGTGTACAAGCTGAAGACGTACCAGATTCCGGAGATGTCCCGGACCGCCCGCGGGAAGTCCGCCGTGAACCTGCTGGAACTGGACGACGGCGAGGAGATAACCGCCGTCGTCAACACCGCCGACATCGACGAGGAGACGGACAAGTACCTCACGATGGCGACGCGGAACGGCTACGTCAAGCGCACCAGCGTCGAGAAGTTCCAGAACATCCTCTCGACGGGCATCATCGCCACGAAACTCGACGAGGACGACGAACTCGCCGACGTGGAGGTGACCGACGGCGACCACGACCTGATACTCGCCTCGAAGGAGGGGATGTCCATTCGGTTCGACGAGGACGACGTGCGCGCGATGGGTCGGTCCGCCCGCGGCGTCCGCGGGATGAAACTGGAGGGCGACGACGAACTGGTCGGCGTCGCCGCCGTGAACGAGGACCTGCACAACTGGGTGCTCACGGTCACGCAGAACGGGTACGGGAAGCGGACCGACATCGAGCGCTACCGCCGCCAGTCCCGCAACGGGAAGGGTCTCATCGACATCAAGACGAACGACAGGAACGGCCCCGTCTGCGCGATGGAGACGGTGGGCTACGGCGACCACCTGTTCGTCATGAGCGAGTCGGGACAGATTCTCCGCACGCCCGTCGAGGACATCTCGACGGTCGGTCGCAACACGATGGGCGTCATCGTGATGGAGATGGACCCGGGCGACCACGTGGCGAGCGTGGACGTCCACCAGGTCGGGTCCGACGAGGTGGACGCCGAGGCAGCGGAATCCGCAGAGGACGAGGCCGCCGACGCGGCCGACACCGACGACGCGGACGAGTAGGCTCCGGTCGACGGACTGCGGCGCTCTTTTCGCGTGTCGACCGACCGAAACGTCGAGTAACCGCCGGCGACATTCACCGGAAACCCGGTGTGTTCGGCGTTACAGGATGCGCTTGCCGAGCCCACTGGCCGCGAGTTCGGTCGCGAGGGCGGCCGTCTCGTTGTGTTCGTCGAGGATGGGGTTCACCTCGACCACTTCCATCGACCGGAGGGCGTCCGTCGCGGCGACCCGTTCGAGCGCGAAGTGCGCCTCGCGGTAGGTGACGCCGCCGCGGACGGGCGTTCCGACGCCGGGCGCCTCGCGGGGGTCGAGCCAGTCGAGGTCGAGGCTGACGTGGATGCCGTCGGGGGCCGAACAGGCCACGTCGAGAGCGTCGTCGACGACGGCGTCGATGCCGCGTTCGTCGATGTCGGACATGGTGTAGGCGGTGACGTCGCTGTCGTTGATGGCCTCGCGTTCGGTCGGGTCGAGGTCCCGGAGGCCGACGATGGCGACGTGTTCCTCGCGCAGGCCGTCGGCGTTCGCCCACGGCGTGTCGGCGAAGTCGCCGACGCCGAGGAGGGCCGCCAGCGGCATGCCGTGGACGTTGCCGGAGGGCGACGTGCTCGGCGTGTTGAAGTCGCCGTGCGCGTCGAACCAGACGAGACCGATGTCCGCGTCGCGCGCGGACCCCGTCACCGACCCGATGGCGACGGAGTGGTCGCCGCCGAGGACGAGGGGGGTCTCGCCGGCGTCGAGTGCGTCGGTCACGCGGTCGGACAGGGCGGTGACGACTTCGCGCGTCTCCCGGAGGAACTTCGCGTCGCCCTCGGATGGGGCCTCGGCCTCGGGGTCTCTGACCTCCGCGCGGGGGGCGGCCACGTCGCCGTCGTCCGAGACGGAGACGCCCGCGGCCGCGAGTTCGTCCGCGAGTCCGCCGTACCGGATGGCGGAGGGGCCCATGTCCACGCCGCGTCGGTTCGCGCCGTAGTCGGTCGGTGCGCCGATGATTCGGACGGGTCGCGTCATGGTCGCACCTGCGAGGACCGCCCGGGTAGTGGTTGCGGTTCAGCGCCCGAGCGCGGCCCCTCCGAACGGACCGGCGACGCCGAACGCGCCGAAGCCACCCGACGGTTCGATGTCGGCGGGACCGACAGCACCGACCGGCGGGTCGGTCACCTCATCGCGGACGAGTCCGGTCGCGCGGTCGTACAGCGCCGAGAGCCAGCGGACGAGGCGGGGGGACTCGGTGCCACCGGATTCGGCGACGGCGCGCTGGTAGTCGAGCGTGTGGACCTCGACGGTGACCGCCTGCCCGGTGCGCTGTCGCAGTCGCTCTCGCACGTCGGCGGCGAGGTCCGGGTGGACGGCGTCCGCGTCGCTGGCGACGGTGACGGTGACGCTCTCGGGCGAGCGGAACAGCCCCGGATCGTCGTACTGGGTGGCGACGCCGACGAGTTCGAGGCTCCGGTACTCCTCCTCGGAGAGCGTCGTCTGTACCCCGGCGTTCACCTCCTGTTCGAAGGTGACGTGGGTGTAGGTGGCGGCGGCAGTCGCCGCCGCGACGGCGACGAACGCGACCACGACGAGCGCGTACGCGCCGGTTCGGAGGCTCGGTCCCAGGTCGCGCCACGTGTCGGCGACGACGGAGGAGCGGTAGCCGAGGGCGACCAGCGCGACGTACGCGGCGATGTTGATGAACACGATGTTCATCAGGAGGAGGACGACGGCGCCGAGGACGAGGACGGGCTGGAACCAGACGGTGCCGATGGCCGCCGCCGCGACGGAGGGGACGATGGCGGCGGCGACGGCGACGCCGGCGATGGAGACGGGGAGGTCGGTCGCCAGCGCCAGCGCACCCGCGGCCCCCGCGGCGACGGCGACGGCGAGTGCGAGCAACGACGGCGTGACGAAGAAGCCGACCTGCTGGACGCGCGCGACGGCGAGCGTGGCCGGGACGAACAGCGACTCGCGGACGGCGTAGGTGACGACGACGGCGCTGAGGTAGGCGGCGACGAGGCCGAGACCCTGCGAGACGACGCTGCGGACCAGCATCCCCCGGTCGTCGATGACCGCGCCGACGGAGGCCGACAGCGACGACCCGGCGAACGGCGCGATGACCATCGCGCCGACGACGACGATGGCGGAGTTCAACAGCAGTCCGGCGGTCGCCAGCGTCGCCGACAGAGCGGCGAAGGCGAGGTAGGTCGCCCGGCCGGGCGTCAGGTCCTCGGCTCGCTCCCGTATCTCGGGGTGGGAGATGCCGCGGTTGCCCTGCGGCCCCTCGACGAACTGGTCGTCGAGGTGGTCGTTGACGGTCTGCGAGGCGTCGGCGTCGACGACGACGGTGTAGGCGTCGGCGTCCAGACCGCTGTCGCGGAGGTGGGCGAGGACGGCGTCGACGGCGCCATCGGCGACGGGGAGTTCGAGGAACGCGCTGTCGACGCGTTCGTCGTCCGGGAGGAGAGCGTACTCGGCCTCCAACTCGTCGAGGGCGGCGACGACCGAATCCCGGTCGGCGTCGGCGAGACGGGCGCGGATGAGTCGCACAGAAGAGAGACGCGTGCGCGACCGTTGAGCGTTCTGGCCGAACCGGGCGTTCGCGGCGGAGACGCCCGGACGGCCGGAGGCCCGGAACGGTCGGAGACGCGACGGCTCGGTCGCTGCGGCGAGTCGCAGCGGACGACATCGCCCAGCACCCTCAAGACGACGACCCCCGTTCGTGAACTCGATGCGGTTGATTAAGCTCCTCGTCGCCGAGGAGTCCCGGTCGACGGTTCTCGACGTGCTGGAGTCGGAGAACATCGACTTCGTCGTCACGAAGGACGCGTCCGAGCGCGGAGACGACGTACTCGTGGAGTTCCCCCTGCCGACGCAGGCCGTCGAGTACGTCATGACCGAACTCCGCGAGGCGGGCGTTGACGACCGCGAGTACACGGTCATCGCCAGCGCGGAGACGGCGAAGACGCGCAACTACCACGAACTCGAAGACCGGTTCGTCGCCGGCGTCGAGGAGGACGACGCCGTCGCCCGCGAGGAGATTCGGGCGAAGGCGCTCGACATGCACCGGAACAAGCTGACGTACTACTCGATGACGCTGTTCAGCGCGCTGGTCGCCGCCGCCGGACTCCTGATGGACTCCCCCGCCGTCGTCGTCGGCGCGATGGTCATCGCCCCGCAGGTCGGCTCCGCGCTCATCGCGGGCGTCGGCATCTCGCTGAACGACCGGCGCATGATTCGCATGGGCTTCACGCAGCAACTGTTCGGCTTCGCCGCGGCCATCGCCGGCGCGTTCGTCCTCGGACTCGTCCTCCAGTCCGGGCAGATAGTGACCGCCGTCCTCGACGTCTCGACCATCGGGCAGATAACCAAACGCATCTCGCCGGGGTTGCTCTCGGTGCTGGTCGCCCTCTGTGCGGGCGCGGCGGGCGCGTTCGGTCTGGCGACGGCCCTGCCCGTCTCGCTGGTCGGCGTCATGATAGCGGCGGCGCTCATCCCCGCCGCCGCGGCCGTCGGCATCGGGATGGCGTGGGGCCTGCCGAGCGTCGCCCTCGGCGCGATTCTCCTGTTGGTCGTGAACGCCGTCGCGGTCAACGTCTCGGCGTTCCTCGTCCTCTGGTATCTCGGCTACCGGCCCGAGGCGTGGGCCCCGGAGGAACGGGCGGCGACGGACGGCACCGAGGCGACGACGACGGCAGATGGGGGAGACGACGGCGGCGACGGGTTCGGCGCGTACGTCCCCGCGGCAATCGCCCTCGCGTCCCTCCTCGTCGTCTTCGTCGGCGCGGGCGGGATGCTCGCCGGACAGGTCGCGTTCGACAACGCCGTCAACACCGCCGTCGAGGACGCGATGGAACAGGAGGAGTACGCGGAACTCGAACTCGCGTCCGTGCGGACGGAGGTGGGCATGATTCGGTTCCTCGACCGGACGCCGGAGGTGAGCGTCGTGGTCAGACGGCCCGCCGACGTGCCGTACCCAGACCTCGCGGAGTCTGTCAGACAGCAGGTCCAACAGGAGACGGACCGCGAGGTTCACGTCTCCGTCGAGTTCGTGGAGGGACAGACCGCGGGCGACCAACGGACGCGCGTCCGTCGGCCGTCGGCCTTACCGGACGCCGCGTCGCGGCCGCGAGTCGCGCCGGCTCACTTGTAGGGGTCGCAGACGCGGGAGACGCCCTCCTCGAACGAGATCTGCGGCTCCCAACCGGTCGTCTCGCGAATCTTCGTCGCGTCGGCCTTCGTGTCGTGGACGTACACGTCGAGGGGGTTCTCGACGTACGTCGGTTCAACGTCGGTCCCCAGTTCCTCGTTTATCATCTCGACCATCGTGTTGAAGTCGTACGACTCCCCCGTGCCGAGGTTGTAGATGCCCTGGAGTTCGTGGTCGCCGGCGAGTTCGATGCCGCGGACGATGTCGTCCACGTGCGTGAAGTCGCGCGTCTGCGACCCGTCGCCGAACAGTTCCGGCCGTTCGCCGTTCGCTATCTGGTGGGCGAACTGCGCGACGGTGTTGGCGTACTCGCCCTTGTGTTCCTCCGCGCCGCCGTAGCCCTGATACACCGAGAAGAAGCGCAGGCCGGCCAGCGTCATGTCGTAGTGGTGGTGGAAGTACTCCCCGTACTGTTCGCGGGCGAGTTTCGACGCCTCGTAGCACGTCCGCGCCTCGACCGGCAGGTCCTCCGGCGAGGGGTCGGTCCGAGAGCCGTAGATGGAGGAGGTGGAGGCGTAGACGACGGTGTCACAGCCGTCTTCGCGGGCCTGTTCGACGGCGTTGACGAACCCCTCGACGTTCACCCGCGTCGCCTCGCGCTTGTTCTCCTCCGCCATCGTGTACGAGGAGTACGCCGCGAGGTGGAACAGCACGTCGACGTCCTGCGTCGGCAAGTCGTCCTCCAAGACGCTGGCGTCGACGAACTCGACGGCCTCCGAGAGGTTCTCGGGCGTCCCCAGATGCAGGTCGTCCACGGCCACCACGTCGTTCTCCGCGGCGAGGTGGTTCGCGAGATTCGAACCGATGAATCCGGCACCCCCGGTCACCAGTACGCGTTTGTCGTGCATACGGCAGGGAGGTGCGGCGAGACACAAAGCAATACCGAAACGAAGGGTCCGCATCCGGGCCGTCTCGTTCCGAATTTGTGAAAATAGCACACGGTAGTGGACGAAAATTATGGTACGGCGACGTGATTACACGAACTATCCATCGGATTTAAGGACGTATGCGGCGAACGTTCCTGCATGTCATCTATCGAACTGACGTCCAGTCAGAAGACGATTCTGACGGCACTGATCAACCTCTACAGGCAGACGGAGGACGCTGTCAAGGGAGAGGACATCGCCGAAGAAGTCAACCGCAACCCGGGCACCATCCGAAACCAGATGCAGAGCCTCAAGGCCCTGCAACTGGTCGAGGGGGTTCCGGGTCCGAAGGGCGGGTACAAGCCGACGGCGAACGCCTACGAGGCACTCGACGTCGACCAGATGGACGAACCCGCGACGGTCCCCCTGTTCCACAACGACGAGGCCGTCGAGGGCGTCAACGTGGACGAGATAGACCTCTCGTCGGTTCACCACCCCGAACTCTGCCGCGCCGAAATTCACGTTCAGGGGTCGGTCCGCGACTTCCACGAGGGCGACGAGGTACGCGTCGGCCCGACCCCCCTCTCGAAACTCGTCATCGAGGGAACGGTCGACGGCAAGGACGACACCAGCAACATTCTCATCCTCCGCATCGAAGACATGCGGGCACCCGAAGGCGAAGCGTCTCACTGAGGCTCTCCTCTCGAAGCGCTCGAATCGAGCGTTCTCTCTTCCGCCAGCGTTAGCTCTCTTCTCACGACCCGTCGACGCTCGCCGTCTCGCCGGTCGTCCGCCGCGGGCGGACGGTCGTGGCTCTCCGAGCGACTCGTCTGCGGAGGTCGGCGAAGAGACGAGTGACTGGTGAGCGAAAGAGCAGGAGCGACTGGCGAGCGAAAGAGCAGGAGCGACTGGCGAGCGAAAGAGCAGGAGCGACTGGTGAGCAGAAGAGAGGAGAGAAGAGAGAGAGAGAAACCGCGTCGGCTACCGTGCGGTCGCGTCCGCGTCTACAGACTCTCCCACGCGTCGATGGCGTGGCGAGCGTCCGTCACGTCGGCGATCCACTTCGCGGCGATGCCCTTCTTCAGCGACCGGGCGGCCGGGCCGCCGAAGACGTTGATGGGGAGTTTGCCGACGCCGGGGACTTTCACCGCGTGAGCGACGGCGTCGTCGCCGACGGAGACGACGGTGCCGCGGTCCTCGTGCGTCCACGTCTTCAGCGGCTGCCCCTTGACGGCGCGCGCGACGTTCTCGCCCGCCACGTCCGCGGCCTGCCAGGCGGCCTGCGCCGTCGGCGGCGCGACGGAGTCGGTGCCCTGTTCGACGAGGGCGGAGTCGCCGACGGCGAACACGCGTTCGTCGCTCGTCCGGAAGTCGGGTTCCGTGAAGATGCGGTTCGAGCGCTCGTCCTTCTCCACGTTCGCCTCCGCGACTTCCTTCTGACCCGTGATGCCGCCGGTCCAGATGAGGACGTCGTAGTCGAGTTCGTCGGGGTCTTCGTCCTCGCCGCCGCCGAGGTAGACGTTCTCCTCGTCCACCTTCGAGATGAACTCGCCGGTGAGGATGTCGATGTCGAGCGCTTCGAGGCGCTTGCGGAGGGCCCCCTGCAGTTCGCGGTCGTTGCCGGGGAACACCTCGTCGAGGCCCTCGACGAGAGTGATGTCGATGGGCGCGCGCTGTTCGTCGCGGTACTCGGCTATCTCGCCCGCCGTCTGGATGCCGGAGAGACCCGCACCGCCGACGATGACCTTCGCCGGGTCGTCCTGCGAGGCGTCCTCGGCGGCCGCCTTCACGTCGCTGTGAATCTCGCGGGCGTCGTCGAGACTCTTCAGTTCGAGGGAGTACTCCTCCAGTCCGTCGATGCCGTAGAAGGCCGTCGCGGACCCGAGGCAGACGAGGAGGTAGTCGTAGTCGACCTCGCCGTCTTCGAGTTCCACGGTTCGCTCGTCCACGTCGACGTTCTCGACGTGGCCCTTGACGAACTCCGTCTCGGGCGCTTTGATGTCGTCGATGGGGATGGCGACCTTCGACTCGGCGCTCGGGTCGCGGATGCAGCGGTGCACCTCGTGGAGGACGAGGTGGTAGTCGTTCTCAGAAACCCAGGTGAGTTCCGCGTCGGGACCGAGTTCTTCTTCGAGTCGTTTGACGGCACCGGTGCCTGCGTAGCCGGAGCCGAGGACGACGACCTGCGTGCTCATGCGAAACTGTCCGTAGGCATCGGATAAATGGCCTGCGAAACGTCCTTCACCCCAAATCGACAGACTGCGACGCGGCGCGGCCAAAATTGCCGGTGAATCGCTGTCGGATATATCGTGCCACTCGTGACCACGACTCGACCGACGGCGCGCCGGTACGTCGTCGGCCGCGGCGGGTCCCTCCGGTCGCCGGCCTCGCGTCGTGAGCGGTCGGGTCGCGGACCCGTCGCCCCGTCAGTCGAGCGACAGGCCGGCGTGCCAGCGGTCGACGCCCGCCTCGCGCTTTCGCTCGTCCATCTTCGCGAGGAGGTGGACGGCGAGACTCGCCGTCTCGGCGGCGCGGGACTCGCCCTCGGTGCGGAACTCCCCGGTGACCCGGTTGGCGTAGACCGAGCAGACGGCGCCGGCGCGCAGGCCGTAGACGTTCGCGATGGTCAGGAGTGCGGCCGCCTCCATCTCGATGTTCTTCACGTTCGCCTCCCGCAGTTCCTCGACCAGTGACTCCGACCCCGCGGCGCGGAACCCCTCGAACCCGGGGCGACCCTGCCCGGCGTAGAAGGAATCGGCGCTCATCGTCAGGCCGACGTGGTAGTCGTAGCCCAGTCGTTCGGCCGCGGCGACGAGGGCCGAGACGACTTCGTGGTCGGCGACGGCCGGGTAGTCCTCGCGGACGTACTCCTTGGAGGTGCCCTCCTGCCGGACGGCACCCGAGGTGATGACCAGGTCGCCCACCTCCATCTCGGGCTGAATCGCGCCGCAGGAACCCACGCGGATGAACGTCTCCGCGTCGACGCGGGCGAGTTCCTCGACGGCGATGGCCGCCGACGGACTGCCGATGCCGGTGGAGGTGACGGAGATGGGCGTCCCCTCGTAGGTTCCCGTCGCCGTGCGGTACTCGCGGTGGTACGCCTTCTCCTCCGCGTCGTCCCAGAGCGCGGTCACCTTGTCGACGCGTTCGGGGTTCCCCGGCAGGAGGACGGCGTCCGCCACGTCCTCTCGCGTCAGTTCGATGTGGTACTGGACCTCGTCGTTGGGGTCCTCGCTGTCGTCCATACCCTCACCTGCGCGGAGCGTCGTTGAAGGGTTTGTGCTTCCACGCGTCCGCCGGGGCTCTCATTCCCGGTTCGCCTCGGCCGCCTCCAAGGTGTCCAAGGAGATGGTGTTCGGCAGGAGTTCGCCGAGCGCGTACTCCGTCGTCTCCTCGCCGCCCTCGTCGCAGACGACGACGAGGTCCTCGTCGCAGAACTCCGCGAGCGTCTGCCGGCACATCCCGCACGGGGTGACGCCGTCCCGGGCGCCGGAGGAGACGGCGAGGCGGTCGAACTCGCGGTGACCGTTCTTCACCGCCTCCGCGACGGCGACTTCCTCGGCGTGCAGGCTGTTCGAGTAGTTCGCGTTCTCGATGTTACAGCCGACGAACACCTCGCCGTCGACCGTCCGGAGGGCGGCACCGACCGTGTACTCGGAGTACGGGACGTACGCCTGTTCGAGGGCTTCGCGGGCGCGCGTGACGAGTGATTCGGGCATGCGAGGCGGGTTTCGGTGGTGGACGTTTGTAGTTTGCCGTGTCGGGTCGCGTCCGGTCGACCGGTCCCGTCCGCTCGTCGGTTCGACTGCGACCGTCGTCGGTGACTCGTCGTCACCGGCCGCGGCCGTCAGTCGTCTCCGGCCCCGGCGCCGACGTCGACGGTATCGACTTCGATGCTACCCATGTCGGGCGTGCCCCGGTCACCACGAGCGGATTGAATCTTGCCCAACGCGACGGCGCAGACGTAGATGCCGACGGCGACGAGGACGATGATGCCGCCGGCCGTGACGCCGGCGTAGAAGGCGACGGCGATGCCCAGCAACACCGCGAGTTCCGCGAGGACGACCGAAACCACCAGCGACTCCGAAAAGCTCCTCGACACCTGGGTCGCGCCCGCGACCGGAACCACGAGCATCGCCGCGACGAGGATGACGCCCATGATCTGCATCGCGCCGACCACGACCATCGCCGTCAGCATCACCATCACCCGGTTGTACCAGTTGACGGAGATGCCGGAGACGGCGGCCGCCGTCTCGTCGAAGGTGACGTACAGGAGTTGGTTGCGCGTCAGGGCCACCGTCCCGACGATGACGGCGAACAGCACCAGGAGAATCGCCGCGCTCTGGGGCGACACCGTGGAGAGGTTGCCGAAGAGGAACTGGTTGACCCCGACGGCGAGTCCCCCCGCGTTGAGGCTGATGAGCGTCGTCCCCAGCGCGAACCCCGTCGACAGGACGATGGCCATCGAGACGTCGTTGTAGGCGTCGGTGACCTCGGAGATGAGTTCGATGAACAGGGCTGCGATCATCGCCACGACGACGGCGGTGAGATACGGCGACACCCCGAGGTCGATGACGGCGTTCAGGAACAGGCCGACGGCCACCCCGGCGAACCCGGTGTGGGCCAGTGCGTCGCCGATGAGTGCGAGCTGGCGGTGGACGAGGAACGTCCCGATGAGCGGCGCCATCACGCCGACGCAGAGGCCGACGAGGATGGCCCGGTGCATGAACCGGTAGCGCGGACTCAGCATCTCGAGGTTCGTGAGGTAGTACGTCCAGTCCATCAGCCAGTACCACTGCTCCAAGAGCCACAGGAGGACGCCGAAGACCGGGTCGCCGACGGAACCGCTCTGCATCGGGAGCAGCAGCGACGGGTCCGCAGCGGCTGTGGCGCTCGTCACGAGCGTGGCCGCGACACCTGCGCTCATCCGTCCACCTCCGCGAGGAACCGCGCCTCGGTTCCGAACGCACGGGCCAGCGCGTCGCTGTCGACGAACTCGTCGGTCGGCCCGTCGAAGTAGACCTCGCGGTTCAGGCAGACGACGCGGTCGGCGTGTTCGACGACCGCCCCGAGGTCGTGTTCGATGAGTACGACGGTGATGCCCTCGGCGTTGAGTGCCGCCAGCAGGTCGTAGAACGCGTCGACCGACTCGGCGTCGACGCCGACCGTCGGCTCGTCCAGTACGAGCAGGTCGGCCTCGCTCGCCAGCGCTCGCGCGATGAACGCGCGCTGGCGTTGGCCGCCCGAGAGGTGCGTGACGCGCCGGTCGGCGAACGCGCTCATGCCGACGGTCTCGAGTGCGTCGTCGACGAGCGTCCAGTCCCCGCTCGACAGCCGGCCGAACCCGACGTGGGGGAATCGGCCCATCTTCACCACCTCGCGGACGGTGATGGGCATCTCCTTCGCGGCGCTGGCCTGCTGGGCGACGTAGCCGATACGCTCGCCGTCGTCGAAGCGGACGGCGCGTTCACCGAACAGGCGGGCAGTGCCCGTGTCGGGGGCGAGCAGGCCCAGCATCAACTGCATCAGCGTGGACTTTCCCGAACCGTTCGGTCCGACGATGGCGACGTACTCGCCCGGGTCGATGGCCAGCGAGACGTCCTCGACCACGGGCGTCGCCGTGTAGCCGAAGGTGACGTCCGCGAGGTCGACGACCGGCTCGCTCGCCGTGGCGTCCGTGTCGGTCTCGGTGGCCGTCCCCTCGGCCGTGCCGCCCGTCTTCGCGGGGTCGGTATCCTGCGTGCTCATATCGGTTCGAAGTTCCGCCACTCTTCGAGCCAACTCTCGGAGGGGGCCGCCTCCTCGGGCGTCTCGTTTCCGAGGACGATTTCGAACGTGGGCATGTTGATGTTGTAGGCGATCTCCTCGTAGCCCCAGTTCTCCTCGACCCACTCCTCGCGAACGCCGGCGTAGGGCGTCACGGGGAAGTACGCCTCGACGGCCGTCTCGCGGACGAGCTGCTGGGCGGGGCGCTGGGACTCGAAGACGCCGTTGGCGATGTATTCGATGTCGTTCTCGCGGATGACTCTCGCCGCCTCGCTGATGTCGGCGGGCTTGACGTCGCCGCTCGCCGCGAGACTCGTCACCAGCGGCCGCATCCGCACGCCGTAGCGCACCCCGATGTACTGGAAGGCGTTGTGCGCGGCCAGTTGGACGATGTCGCGGTCGGCCCGGTCGAAGATGGCCTCGTAGTCCGAGTCGATCTGGTCGAGCACCTCGGACTTGTACGTCTCGGCGTTCTCGCGGAAGGCGTCGGCGTGTTCCGGGACGAGGTCGGCGAAACCGTCGGCGATGTTGTCCACGGACTGCTTCGCGCGCCGAGGGTCGAGCCAGAAGTGCGGGTCCTTCCCGCGCTGAGCCCCGACGCCCTCCTCATCGCGGTCGAGTGACGCGGCCAGGTCCACGAGGTCGATGCCCTTCCGGGCGTTGATGAGCGCCGTGTCGACGTCGTCCCCCTCGAGTGTCTGGATGGCGCGGTCGGCCCACGGCTGGAAGTCTTTCCCGACGTGGACGAACGCGTCCGCCTCGACGATACGCTGGGTGATGCTGGCGTTGGGCTCCCAGCCGTGGCCGTGTAGCCCCGTCGGGACCAAGTTCTCCACCGTCAGCGGGGTTCCGTCGGCTATCTGCCGGCCGAAGTCGAAGAAGCTGAAGAACGAGGCCACGGCGACCGGTCCGTCGCGGCCGTCGTCGCCGTCGCTCCCGGCCAGTCCCGGCGCGCTCGGCAGCGCCGTGCACCCGGCCAGACCCGCGAGCGCCGCGGCACCGCCGGCTCGGAGCGCGTCTCGTCGCGTCACCGCCCGATGTTGACGCAGTTTTCGTGTCATCTGTGTTCACCGAAACTATCGATTAGACGCATCTAATTCTTTGTTTCATGGAGACATACTTGTAGGTTGTGCTCTCAAAACTGTAGTGAGCCGTCCGTACGGGCGCTGGAGAGAGTCGGCTTCCGATTCGGCGCGTCGGCCGACCGAAGTGGGGTGCGAATTGGACCAGACCGAACCGGACCGGAAGGGGAAGCGACAAGCCTACCCGCCACGTACTCGGAGTGTGCCACCGGAATCCGAACCAGCCGTCGAGACGCCGGCCGGCCGGGAGGGACTCGGGCGGTCGATTCTCCTCGCCGTCGGCGTCGGCGTCGTCGCCATCTCCGGACTGCTCGGCTTCTTCATCGGGAGCAACGGCGCGGAAGCGGTCCCCGAGGCCAACCTCCTCGGCGGACTCCTCGTCCTGCCGACGACGCCCCTGTCGATGACGCTGTACGGCGTCGTCCTCTCCACCGTCGTCCTCGCCGTCCTGTTCGGACTCGTCGAACTCGCCTCGCGGATGGAAGACGAGCGTCGATAGCGGGTCGGCGTCGCCGCGACGCCCCGAGAGGCGCGGCGCTTTTACGAGTGCGCGACCGACCATCGACCATGCGCAGTTCCGCCACCGCGTCCGCGGACGACGACAGCGAGGAGGCGGCGTTCGACGACGAGTTCGACCCCGACGACCCGTTCGACGGCGAGGACCCCCTCGAACCCGACGCCGGCGGGAAGAATCGAAAGCGCGCCGCGTTGGCCGTCTTCCCGTTCCTCGCCATCGGCCTCGGGAACGTCGTCCTGCTCCTCGGGTGGGGAATCGAACCGCTGTGGGCGTTCGCCATCCTCCCGCCCATCCTGTTCTGTTCGGTCCTCGCGTACATCGTCTTCAGCACGGACTTCCTCGACGACCGGACCTGACGCGGACCCGGTGCCCCGTCCCGTCCCCGGCGTCTACCCCCCGGTGTCGTACTTGTACGTCGTCTCCTCGGGGTCGATGCCGAAGTCCTCGGCCGTCTCCTCTATCTCCACCTCGCCGGGGTCGGGGGTGTCCGCGGGCGTGGCCGTCTTGAACCGTTCCCGCAGTTCCTCGGGCATCCGGAACCGCCCGGGTTGGACGCGCATGGCGATGGCGTCCTCGCCGCGTTCGGCGCGGACCGTCTCCAGTCGCTCCCGGAGCGTCTCCGGCAGGTCGTCGCTGTCGACCGGTTGGAAGCCGAACGTGAGGAAGTAGTCGGGTTCGACCGTGAACGTGTAGACGCGGTCGAACGACTCGTCGCTCGCCTTCGCCAGCAGACGTTCGACGACGTGCGCGCCGACGCCCTGGTCGCGCCACTCTTCCAGCGTGAAGACGAACGCGAGTTCGCACCACTCCTCGTCGTCGACCTTGTGGACGCGAATCCGGCCGAACCCGGCCTTCCTGTTCGTCCGTTCGTCGAGGGCGATGACGTAGTCGCGGGAACGGAACGCCGGGTCTTCGAGTCCCGACTCCTCGATGCGGTCGAGTAACCAAACCTCTTCGCGGTTCTTGGCGTCCCGTACGTACATAGCGGGAGGTAGGCGGGCGGCCGGAAAAGGATTTGTGGGGCGTCGGACGCCCCGGCGAGCGCCTCAGTAGGGGATGAAGATGAGGCCGACGGCGAGGAACGGAATCAACAGCAGCAGCATCGTGACGCCGTAGCCGAACATGTCGCGGGCGCGGATGCCCGTGATGCCGAGGAGGGGGAGCGCCCAGAACGGTTGCAGGAGGTTGGTGTGCGCGTCGCCGACGGCGTAGGCGATGGTGGCCTGCCCCGCGGGCACGCCGAGTTCGTTCGCCGCCTGGAGGACGGTGGTGCCGATGACCGTCCACTCGCCGCCGCCGGAGGGGACGAAGACGTTGATGACGGCGGCCGTCATCCACGCGACGGCCGGGAACGTCGCCGGCGTCGAGAGGGAGACGAGCGCCTCGGCCATCGTCCCCGAGAGCCCGGAGTTGTTCATCATGCCGATGATGCCGGCGTAGAGGGGGAACTGGAGGACGATGCCGCCCGTGGAGGTGATGGCGTCGTAGAACTGCTCTTGGTACGCCTTCGGCCGCGTGTAGAGCGCGAGGCCGAGGAACAGGAACAGGAAGTTGACGATGTTGAGGTTCAGCGCCGAGAGCCCCTGCGTGGCGAACGAGTAGGCGGCGAACGCGACGCCCGTGAGGGCGATGACGCCGCCGACGACCCGACTCTGATTTATCTTCTCGCCCAGCGTCGAGGGAACCGTCGCCGGCCCCGCGTCCGCGCCGACGGCGTCCGGGTCGGTGACGGCGGCGTCGTCGCCGCCGTCGGCGGCCGAGTCGAACAGTTTCGACTCGGCGACGTAGTTCGTGATGCCCTCGGCGTTCGACGGTTGGGGCGCGAGGAGGTAGAGGACGAGGGCGGTGTAGAGGATGCCGGTGACGACGAGCGTCAGCGTGTACGGGTGGAACACCGTCTCCGAGGTGGGAATCAGACCGGAGACGATGCCCTGTTCGACGAAGACGTTACCCGGCGTGTTCATCAGGAGGGGCGCAGACCCCGCGAGTCCCCAGTGCCACGTCAGCCCCATGCCCATGTAGCCGGCCAGACAGAGCAGCGGGTAGTGGACTCGCAAGTCTCGTTTGGCGGCCTGTCGGCCCATCTCGCGAGCCATCACCGCGCCGACGATGAGGCCGAGCCCCCAGTGGACCCACGCGACGACCATCGAGATGAGGCCGACGAGGACGACGGCCTGCTTGCCGTCGTTCGGCACTGCGGTCAGCCGTTCGATGCCTCGCTGGACGAGCGGGTGGTACGCGAGCGCGTAACCCGTCACGAGGATGAGCACCATCTGCATCGCGAAGCTGAGGAGCACCCAGAAGCCGTCGTACCAGTACGTCACCATCGCCGCCGGGTTCGCCCCCTCGACGACCACGCCGCCGACGAAGACGACGTAGCTCAGGAGGATGGCGAACAGGAACGGACTCGGCATCACCCGCTCGACGACGTTCGACATCCGGGCACCGAAGCGCTGAATCGCGGAGCCGGAACTCGTCTCTGTGGACATAACGGCAGGAATGGTGGACGAAACCTAGATAAACGTTCCGGATAAATTCGAGAGTCGGATTAACGTTCGGGAAAGTTACTTCCCACGACGCGGACAATCAGGGTACGTCATGGAGATACCCGACACGGACGAGGTCGTCCACGAACCGTCGCAGGAGTTCGTGGAGTCGACGAACGTCCACGCGTTCATGCAGGAGTACGGCATCGACGACTACGACGAACTGATTCGGCGCACCTGCACCGACGTGGACGGGGTCGCCGAGTCGGGCGTGGACTGGTTCTGGGACGAACTCCCCGACTACCTCGGCATCGACTTCTACTCTGACTACGACACCGTCCGCGACGACACGGACGGCCCGCAGTTCTCCGACTGGTACCCCGGCGGCACCATCAACGTCGCGCACAACGTCCTCGACAGGCACGCCGCCCCCGACGCGGCGGCGCGGAACGACGTGGCCCTCATCTGGGAGGGTGAACCCGGCGACGAGCGCAAGATAACGTACCACGACCTGCACCGGGAGGCCAACCGCGTGGCGAACGTCTTGGAGTCGTACGGCATCGAGACGGGGGACACGGTGGGCCTCTACATGCCGATGATTCCCGAGGTGGTGTCCATCCTCTACGGCTGTCTCAAAGTCGGCGCCATCGCCGTCCCCATCTTCTCGGGGTTCGGCGTGGACGCGACGGCGACGAGAATCGAGGATTCGGGCTGTTCGGTGCTGTTCACCGCCGACGGCTTCTATCGCCGCGGCGGCGAGGTGACGCTGAAGGACGGCGCTGACGCCGCCATCAAGCAGGCCGGGCAGGTCGAACACACCGTCGTCTACGACCGACTGGGCATCGCGGACAGACAGGACGAGTTCATCAAGTGGACCGGCCGCGACGACTGGTGGAGCGAGACGGTCGAGGAGGCCGACAGCCACTACGAGACGAAGGAACTCCCCTCCGCGCAGGAGTCGATGCTGCTCTACTCCTCGGGGACGACGGGCGAACCGAAGGGCATCGTCCACACGCACGCGGGCGTCCTGCTGCAGACGGCCAAGGAGATACACTTCGGCTTCGACCACAAGCCCTCGGACCGCTTCTTCTGGGTGTCCGACATCGGGTGGATGATGGGGCCGTGGACGCTCATCGGCAACCACGCGTTCGGCGGCACCGTGTTCATGTACGAGGGCGCGCCGGACCACCCCGAACCCGACCGGTTCTGGCAGATGATCGAACGGCACGGGCTCACCACCTTCGGCATCTCGCCGACGGCCATCAGAGCGCTCAGGAAGTACGGCGACAAGTGGTTGGACGACTACGACCTGTCGTCGCTCCGCCTCCTCGGGTCGACGGGCGAACCGTGGGACCCCGAGTCGTGGATGTGGTTCTACGAGAACGTCGGCGGCGGCGACACGCCCATCATGAACATCTCCGGCGGCACCGAGATATGCGGCTGCTTCCTCATGCCGATGCCGACCCAACCGCTGAAGCCGTGTTCGCTCGGGGGGCCGGGACTGGGGATGAACGTCGACATCGTGGACGAGACGGGCGAGAGCATCGCCGACACGCACGAACGCGGCTTCCTCGTCGCCCGCGACTCCTGCCCGTCGACGACGAAGAGCCTCTGGTCCGGCGACGAACGCTACCTCGAGGAGTACTGGTCGACGTTCGAGGACCCACCGCTGTGGGACCACGGCGACTGGGCGCAGAAGGACGAAGACGGCTTCTGGTTCCTCCACGGGCGCGCCGACGACGCCCTGAACGTGGCCGGCCGGAAGGTCGGTCCCGCGGAGATAGAGAGCGTCCTCATCGAACACGACGCCGTCAACCGGGCCGCCGTCGTCGGCGTCGACGACGAGACGACGGGCACCGCCGTCGTCGCCTACGTCGTCCTCGAAGACGGCGTCGAATCGAGCGAGGAGTTGCGCGAGGAACTGCGCGAGTTGGTCGGCGACGAACAGGGCAAGCCGTTCCGCCCGCGCGAACTCAAGTTCGTCTCGGAGTTCCCGAAGACCCAGTCGGGCAAGATAATCCGCCGCGCCATCGCCGCCGTGCACCAGGGCGACGACCCCGGCGACCTCTCCAGCATCGAGAACCCCGACGCACTGGACGAGATACGCGAGGCGCGCTGAAAGGGGCGACGGCGCTCCGCGAAACGAGGCGAGAGCGCACGACGGCGGTTCGCGAAACGAGGCGAGACTCGGGGGGCGAACGCCCGGTCCTCAGAGCACGTCCGCGACGGCGATAGACCGCGCTTCGGGACCCGTCCCGACGCTCACGTCGCCGACCGTCCCCGCGTCGGGGAACACGACCACCGCGCCGGCCAGAATCGGCGCGAGGAGGCCGGCGGCGACGACGCCCGGTCGGTCGAACGAGTCGCGGACGACCACCGCGTCGCCGGGGGCGACGTCGCACCCTTCGACGACGGCGACGGCCGCGTCGAGGAGGTCCGCGTGGGCGTACGTCCGTCCGTCGGCCCGGAGGACGGCGTCCGACGGCGACACCTCCGACGGGTGGACCGCGGGGTTCTCGCTCCACACCTCCTTCTCCCAGTGCGTCGTCTCCGGTCGGTCCGGCGCGCCGCCGTAGACGGCGAGTTTGTGTCCCGGCGGGAGGTCGAACTCGGCCTCGCGTTCGACGCCGACCACCGTCGCCCGCGGGGGCGACGACGCGTCCGCGCCGAAGGCGGTGACGGCCCCCAACTGCGCCGCGCCGTAGAACGTGAGGACGGGTTCCGGGAGGAAGTCGGGGGCGACGGCGACCCCGTCGCCGGCGCGGACGCCGAGGTAGCGGAGGACGTTCCCCGCCTTGTACGTCGTCGTCACGAAGTCGTAGTAACTGTACGAACGGCCGGAGGCGTCGTCGCGGAGGGCCGGCGCGCCGGTCCGGCGGTCCCGGGCGACCAGGTCGCCGACGACCCTCGCGTCGGCCACTCGCTGCGGCGGTGCGTCGGAGGTCACGTCCGCAGAGAGGGCGGCGACCGGCAAAGGTCCGTCGTCCCGCCGCGGCGGTCCGATTCGGCCGGAACTATCGAACGGACTACGTGTCCCGGTCGGCGCGCGGGGTGCCGATATACTCGGCGAATTGACAATCTCCTTCGAGCGTAAAATGACATAATAGGAATAGCTCCCCAGTATCGTGTGGTGGCATGACATGTCAATGAGAGCCGTGGTCTATCAGGGACCGAAGGACGTAGCGATAGAGGAAGTCGACGAACCGGAGATAGAACACCCGAACGATGTCCTCATCGACATCACGACGACGGCCATCTGCGGGTCGGACCTCCACATGTACGAGGGTCGGACCGCCGCGGAACCGGGCATCGTCTTCGGGCACGAGAACATGGGTATCGTGACCGACGTCGGCGACGGGGTGGACACGCTGAAGGAGGGGGACCGCGTGGTCGCGCCGTTCAACGTCGCCTGCGGCTTCTGTGAGAACTGCGAGGACGGCTACACCGGCTTCTGTACGAACGTCAATCCGGGCTTCGCCGGCGGCGCGTACGGCTACGTCGCGATGGGCCCGTACAAGGGCGGACAGGCGGAGAAACTCCGCATCCCGTACGCCGACTTCAACGCGCTGAAACTGCCGGAGGGCGACGAACACGAGGACTCGTTCTCCCTCCTGGCGGACATCTTCCCGACCGGGTGGCACGGAACCGAACTCGCCGGTCTGGAACCGGGCGAGTCCATCGCCGTCTACGGGGCGGGACCGGTGGGTCTGATGGCGGCCTACAGCGCCAAGATAAAGGGCGCCGCCGAAATCTACGTCGTCGACCGGGTGCCGAGTCGCCTCGAACTCGCCGAGAAGCACTGCGACGCGACGGCCATCAACTTCGAGGACGGCGACCCCGTCGAGCAGATAATCGACGCTCACGGCGACGAAGTCGACAGAGGCGTCGACGCCGTCGGCTATCAGGCCATCGACCCCGAGAAGGTGCGTGACTCCGACGAACCGTACGACCCGGCCAAGGAGAACCCGGCCGTCGTCCTCAACCAACTCATCAAGACCGTCAGGCCGACGGGCCAACTGGGCATCCCCGGCCTGTACGTCCCCTCTGACCCCGGCGCGCCCGACGAGATGGCCGCGCAGGGTCGCCTCGGCATCGACTTCGGGAAACTGTTCGAGAAGGGACAGCGTCTCGGAACCGGTCAGTGCAACGTCAAGCAGTACAACCGGGAACTCCGCGACCTCATCATCCAGGGTCGCGCGGACCCGAGTTGGGTCGTCTCACACCGCGTCGGCCTCGACGAGGCACCCGAGATGTACGAGGCGTTCGACAAGCGCGAAGAGGGCGTCACGAAGGTACTCCTCGAACCGTAGCGTCGTCCGCGTCAGCGTCCGCACCCGCGATTTTTTCGCTCGGTCTCAGGCCCGCACCCACGCCTTCGGGTGGTCGTCGCGCAGGTGGTCGTGGTACATCTCGACCATCTCCGGATACGTCGTCGTGAGGGCGTGCCACTCGCAGTGGTCGCACTTGCCTCTCACGACTGCACGGTAGCCTGACAGCATCTGTTCGGTCATCACCTGCAACAAATCGCAGTCGGTGATATAGTTTTGGGTGAGAATGTCAGCCGTGAGAACTGATGCCGCGGGTGTCGGGGGCAATAGCCATGTTCGTTCGGTGAGAAGACGGGTCCAACATGTGTCTCTACTGCATGATGGACGAGGGTTGGTCGCGCCTCCTGGAGTACGACGACGTCTACCAGTCGGCGCAGGCGGCCGCCGCCGAGAGGGAGTCGAACTACGGCTTCGAGGAGGAGTGGGACGAACTCCGAGAGCAGGTCACGCCGTCGGGAACGGGTCGCTGAACGCCGCCGCGTCGGTCTCTTCTGTCGCCTCCTCGTCGGTCAGGAGACAGCCGTCCAGTTGCTCGCGAATCGCCGCCTCGTCTAACTCGGTGCCGATGAAGACGAGTCTGGTCGCCGGGTCGTCCTCGGCCCGCCACTCGCCGATGGGGCCCGCCGTGACCGACGGACCGGCGCGGTTCAGTCCCATCACCGTCTCCGGGCGCGTGGCGAGGAGGAAGAAGCCCTTCGCGCGGTAGACGCCGGACGGCCACTCGTCTATCCACGCGTCGAACCGTTCGGGGTGGAACGGACGGGTCGTCTCGTAGCAGAACGAGGAGACGCCGTGACTCTCGCCGTCGGCGTGGTCGTGGTCCGCGTGGTCTCCGCCGGTGTGGTCGTCGTGGTCACCGTCGGCGTGGTCGTGGCGCTCCGCGAGATGTCGTTTCCACCCGGCGGAGCGTCTGACGGCGTCGAAGTCGAACAGGCCGGTGTCCAGCACCGTCTCCGGGGAGACGTCGGCGTGCGTCGTCCGGTGCAGTTCCGCCCGCGGTTGGAGTTCCCGGACCACGTCTTCGACGTCGTCGAGGGCGTCGTCGGGGACTAGGTCGCACTTGTTCAACAGGAGGACGTCGCAGAACTCCACCTGGTCCACGAGGACCTGCGCGAGTTCGCGGCCGCCGGCGTCGCTGGCGTCCGGGCGGTTCGTCTCCGGGTCGAACTCCTTCCAGAAGCCGTACGCGTCGAGGACCGACACCAGCGTGTCGAGGCGGTACCGGTCGCTCACCCGGTCTTCCTCCAGAAACGTCTTCGCCACGGGGTACGGTTCGCTGATGCCCGACGCCTCCACGAGGAGGCAGTCGAACTCGCGGTCGTCCGCGAGGCGGACCACCTCGTCGGCCAAATCGTCGTTCAGCCGACAGCAGATACAGCCGTTCGTCAGGTCGACCACGTCGCCGTCGGCGTCGCCGGCGACCAACTGAGCGTCCACGTTGACCTCGCCCATGTCGTTGACGAGGACGGCCACCTCGTAGCCGGCTTCGTTCCGCAGGACGCGGTTCACGAGCGTCGTCTTCCCCGCGCCGAGCGTTCCGCTGACGAGTGTCACGGGAGTTCGGTCGTCGCTACCGGCGGTCATCAGCGCACGTTGGGAGAGGAGCGAAATAACGTTCGGGAGCCGTCGGATTCGAAGAACCGACCGGGAGCGACGGCGTCGCGAGCGACGACGCCCGACGCGTCGCCGACTCGCGGCCGCACCGCGGGCGGCCTCTCGGGAGTCGGTCTACGGCGCGCCGACCACGACGAGCCAGCTCTCTTCGGAGCCGTTTCGAAGCTGTCTCGTGGCGTCGGGCGAGACGCGCACGGCGTCGCCCTCGCTCAGTTCCACCTCGTCGTCGTCGACGACCAGCGTCGCGTGACCGCGCGTGAGGTAGTACACCTCTTCGTGACCCTCGTCCGCGTGGTCGTGTTCCATACCGACCCAGTCCGGTTCGGCCTCCACGAGGGTGAACCCGAGGTTCTCGGCGTCGAGTTCGTCGCGCATGAAGTGCATCGCGTCGCTCTTGGCCTCCACGTCCCCGTAGTTCGCTCTCGTGTAGGACATACGTGCGGTGGTACGAGTGGCGGCCATTTGCAACTACTGGCACCGCCACGATAGGTGACCGGTCGACGCGAGAGAGTGTCGCGGACGGCGAGAAACGCGAACGGCGAGCGAGGTGCGGTGATTACAGCGAGTTCTTTATCTTCTCGAAGAAGCCCTCTTTGACGTTCACTTCCTCGCCGCCGGCCTCCGCGAACGCTTCGAGCGCCTCGCGCTGTTCGCTGTTCAGGTTCTCCGGCGTCACGACCTGGACCTGCACGTGCAAGTCGCCGCTCCCGCGCCCGCGCAGGTGCGGCATCCCCTCGTCGCGGATGCGGAACGACTCGCCGCTCTGCGTCCCCTTCGGCACCTCCAGTTCCGTCGTCCCGGTGACGGTGGGCACCTCCACCGTCGCGCCGAAGACGGCCTGCGGGAAGGAGATGGCGAGGCGGTGGTACAGGTCGTCGCCGTCGCGTTCGAAGTCGTCGTGCTCGCTGATGGACACCTCGATGAGCAGGTCGCCGTTCGGGCCGCCGTTCTCGCCGGGCGCGCCCTCGCCCTCCATCCGGAGGGTCTGCCCGTCGCGGATGCCCGCGGGGATGGTGACGGTCAGCGTCGCCTCCTCGCGGACGACGCCGTCGCCGTCGCACCGCGAACAGGTCTCGCTGTACGTCTGCCCCTCGCCGCCACACCGGCGACAGGTCTGCGTCTGCTGGACGCGGCCGAGGGGCGTGTCGCGGACGGTGGTGGTCTGCCCCTGTCCGTTACACTGCGGGCAGGTGTTCACCTCGGCGTCGTCGGGGTGGCCATCGCCGTCGCACTCGGGGCAGCGTTCGGGCCGGGTGACGGAGAACTGCTTCTCGACGCCCTCGTACGCCTCTTCGAGGTCCAGACTCACGCGGGTGCGGAGGTTCTGGCCCTGCCGCGGGCGGTTGCGCTGTTGGCCCTGCCCGCCCATGCCGCCCCCGCCGCCGAAGAACTGGTTGAAGATGTCCTCGAAGGGGTTGCCCTGCCCGCCGCCGGCACCGCCGAACGGGTTGCCCTGTCCCCCCATCCCGCCGGCGCCGCCGCCGACGCCGCCGCGCTTCTCGGCCTGTTCGAACCGCTCGTGGCCCATCTGGTCGTACTGCCGGCGCGTCTGTTCGTCGGTGAGGACCTCCTTGGCCTTCTTCACCTTCTTGAACTTCTCCTCCGCGTCGTCCTCGTCGGAGACGTCCGGGTGGTACTCTGCGGCCTTCTTGCGGTAGGCCTTCTTGATCTCGTCCTCGGATGCGTCGCGCGAGACGCCGAGTACGTCGTAGAAGTCCTCGCTCATTCGTTATCTGGGTTACTCGATTGAACTACTTCAAAAGAACGGGTCGGTGGCGACAGAATCTCGGTTGTCGGTGTCGGCGAGGCGTCAGTTCTCGTCGTCTTCGTCCTCGTCGTCCACGTCCTCGAAGTCGGCGTCGACGAACTCGTCGTCGTCGCCGTCGGGACCACCGTCCTGACCGCCCATGCCGCCCATACCGCCCATACCGCCCGCGCCGCCGGGTCCGGCACCACCGGGTCCGGCGCCGCCGCCGGCCTGAGCGCCCTGGGCCTGCGCCTGCTGCTGGTACATCTGCTTGCCGATCTCCTGGAGTTCCGTCGAGAGCGCCTCCGTCGCGCCTTCGAGGTCCTCCTTCGTCGCGTCCTCGTCCTCGAGCGTCGCCTCCACGTCGTCCATCGCGGCTTCGATGTCCGCGCGCAGGTCGTCGTCTATCTGTTCTTCGTTCTCTTCGAGGAGCGTCTCGGCGCGCTGGACGGCGCTCTCGGCCTCGTTGCGGGCCTCGATGCGCTCGCGGCGCTGCTGGTCCTCTTCGGCGTGCTGCTCGGCCTCCTCCTGCATCTGGTCTATCTGCTCGTCGGAGAGGCCCGCACCGCCCTCGATGGTGATGGACTCGGCGTTGCCGGAGCCCTTGTCCTCGGCCTCGACGTTGACGATGCCGTTCTCGTCGATGTTGAACGTGACCTCGATCTGCGGCGTTCCGGCGGGCGCCGGCGGGATGCCGGTGAGTTGGAACTCGCCGAGCAGTTCGTTCTCCTCGGCTATCTCGCGTTCACCCTGGAAGACGCGCACCTGCACGGAGGTCTGGTTCGCGGCCGCCGTCGTGAATATCTTCGACTCCTCCGTGGGGATGGTCGTGTTCTTCTCGATGAGACGCTCGAACAGGCCGCCCTTCACCTCGATACCGAGGCTGAGCGGCGTCACGTCGAGCAGGACGATGTCGTCCACCTCGCCGCCGAGGACGCCGCCCTGAATCGCGGCGCCGAGGGCGACGGCCTCGTCGGGGTTGACGTTCTTCTTCGGCTCGATGTCGAGCATCTCCTCGACCTGCTCGTGAACCTGCGGCATCCGCGTCGAACCGCCGACGAGGATGACGTCGTCGATGTCCTCCTTCGTGTAGCCGGCGTCGTCGAGGGCCTGCTCCGTCGGACCGACGGTGCGCTCGATGAGGTCCGAGGTGAGCGACTCGAACTTCGCGCGGGTGAGCTTCTCCTCGAGGTGGACCGGCCCGGAGTCCGTCGCCGTGATGAACGGCAGGTTGATGGTCGTCTCCTTGCGCGAGGAGAGCTCTATCTTCGCCTCCTCGGCGGCGTCCTTCAGGCGCTGGAGCGCCTGCCGGTCCTCGCGGAGGTCGATGTTGTGGTTGTTCTGGAACTCCTCGGCCAGCCAGTCGATGATGGCCTGGTCCCAGTCGTCGCCGCCGAGGCTGTTGTCCCCGTTCGTGGCGACGACTTCGTAGACGCCGCCGCCGAGGTCCAGGACGCTCACGTCGAACGTCCCGCCCCCGAGGTCGTAGACGAGGACGGTCTGGTCGGAGTCGTCGTCCAGCCCGTACGCCATCGAGGCGGCGGTCGGTTCGTTGATGATGCGTTCGACCTCGAAGCCGGCGATTTCGCCGGCGTCCTTCGTCGCCTGTCGCTGTCGGTCGTTGAAGTACGCGGGGACGGTGATGACCGCCTTCTCCACCTCGTCGCCGAGGTAGTCTTCGGCGTCGCGCTTTATCTTCTGGAGGATCATCGCCGATATCTGCTCCGGCGTGTACTCCTCGCCCTCGATGTCCACGGTGTACCCGTCCTCACCCATGTGCCGCTTGATGGAGCGGATGGTGTGGTCGGGGTTCTGAATCGCCTGGTTCTTCGCGGGCTTGCCGACGAGACGCTCGTCGTCGTCGGTGAACGCCACCACGGAGGGAGTGGTGCGGTCGCCCTCGGCGTTCACGATGATTTCGGGGTCGCCGCCCTCCATCACCGCGAATGCGCTGTTCGTGGTACCGAGGTCGATACCGAGAATCTTGTTGCTCGCCATCTTGACGGCAACTACTGGTCTAAATCGGTTAAAGGTTACTAGACGGGAGCGTCGGCGTCGCTCGGGTGGGTCGCCGCCGTCGGTCGGTTTTTTAGTTTCCGCCCGTGCGATGTGACAGGGTTTTTTATCGAACCGCAGTCAGTCGTTCTCGTTCGACACGTTACCGTGTGCCGAGGGTGAACGGCCGCCGGGACGCGGCGACGACGCCGACACGCCGCGGTGCGGAGTCGACCCGCCGCGGTGTGGAATCGACTCACCGAACGGCCGCCGGCCCCTCGTCGAGGGCGGCGAGAACGTCGTCGAGGACCGCCTCCCGGCCGGACGAGGCGAAGAACTCGTGTCCGCCGTCGTACGCGCGGAGGTTGGCCGCGGGCGTCCGGTCGCCGATGGCGCGGACGCCCACGACGCGGTCCGAGAGGGTGCAGAACACCACGTCGCCCTCGCGGAACGCGGGCAGTCTCGCCTGCGCGTCCACGACGGTCCGCAGGAACGCGGGCGAGACTCCCCGCGGCCCCTCCTCGAACTCGGCTTCGGACTTCAGGTCCCCGATGGCCGAGACGTCGCGGTCCACCGTGAACAGTCGTCGCGCGGTGGGGAGACGCAGGACGTACGGCAGTACCACGGACTCGAACCCCTCGTTCGGGGCCGTCCCCCACCACGGACTCAAGAAGACGTTCCGCGGGGGGTCGTCCACGCGTTCGGCGAGGTGTGCCGCGACGAGTCCGCCCGTGCTGTGACTCAGCACCGCGTCGAAGTCGCCGTCCTCGTAGTACGACTGCACGGGGGCGAGATACTGGTCCTCGAAGTCCCACCCGTTCGTCGGGATGGTGACGGCGTGGACGCGGTACGTCTCGCCCAGTCTGTCCAGCAACCACGAGACGTGCTCGTGGTCGGGTTCGTTCCCCCACCCGAGGACGAACAGCAGGTCTTCGTCGCCGTCGCCGTGGACCGAAAAGCGGATGCGGGGCGTCTCGCGGAACCGATTTCGAAACGGAAGTCGCACGGCGAGTGGGTGACAGCGAGCGGACAAAATAGTACGCCAAGCGGCCAGTCTCGGTCGACCGAAGCGGCGCTTACTCCTCGTCGCCGGTGCTGACGGTAATCTGCGCCTCGCGGATGACTTTCTCGGCCATCTCGTAACCCGGTTGGTAGACGTCGGCGACGGTGCCCTCGGGTTGGTCGCTCGCGACGCGCATCATCACCTCGTGACGCGTGGGGTCCACGTCGGTGCCCGGTTCGGGGTCGATGGTCGACACGTCCTCCGTCGCGAGGATGCGGTCGAACTCTTCGAGAGTGGACTCGATACCCGGTCGGATGTCGGCGTCCTCGTCCTGGTCGAGGGCGCGGACGAGGTTGTCGCGGACGGTGACGACGCGTTCGACGAAGTCTTCGGTGGCCGTCTCGCGAATCTGGTCCTGCCGCTTCTTCGCGCGCTTCTTGTAGTTCTGGAAGTCCGCCTGCGTCCGCTTGAGTCGGTCCTGGAGTTCGTCCGCCTCCTCGTCCTTCTCGGCGAGTTCGGTCTCCAGTCGCGCGACGCGGCTCTCGAGTTCGGCCACCTCGTCGGCGAGTTCCTCGTCGTACGCCGCGACCCGCGACGAGACGCCGTCTTCGGCGCCCGCCTCGGCGGCCTCGTCGTCCATCGCTTCGCCGCCCGCCATCTCGCCGTCCGTCGCCTCCGCGCCCACGGCCTCGGCTTCCCCGTTCCGTTCCGCCTCTGCCGCGGCGTCGGCGTCTTCACTCTCGGAAACACGGCCCTCGGGGGACTCGTCGGTCATGTCTGACCAAAACGGGTGACGCGGCTTAAGGTTGTACGACTCGGCCGACGCTTCGCCCGCACGCCCTCACTGATACATCCGGAGCGGTTGCGCCTGCGTGCTCTCCTCGTCGGCCTGTTGCATCCGCCGCGCGAGCTGTTCTTTCGCGTTGCGAATCTCCTCGGCCCGTTCGACGAGGTTCTCGACCGGCACCTCGACGCCCGTCAGCGGTTCGATGCCCTGCTTGATGACGACGCGGGACGCCTCCGGGTCGGGGAACCGCGGGTCGGACTCGACGACCAGCCCGATGGCCGTGCGCTCGTTCTCGATGGCGTGGTGCAGCAACGCGCCCGTCGGCCCGGAGATGAGGCCCATCTCGTCGGGGGCGTCGAGGCCGACGTCGGCGAGTCGGTCCGCGCCCGCGCCCGCGGCGACGGCGTGGAGCGCCGGCACCTCGTCCGTCTTCTCCGTCGGGAGGCCCGAGAGGAACAGCGGGGTGACTCGCATCTCGTCGAACCAGTCGGAGAGGCAGGTAGCCAGTTCCGTCGCCGCCCCCGGCGCGATGGGCACGTCGGCCTGCAGGACGAGCATGTCGTGCTCCTCGTCGGCGTAGATGCGGACGGGCGTCGAGAGCGACGGGTCGTCCTCGTGGTAGACGGCGACCTTGGGGACACCCTGGCAGTAGACGTTCGCGTAGTGCACCATGTCGAACGCCTCCACGAGGTGGTCGGCGGCTATCTTGCCGACCAGACCGACGCCCGGCAACCCTTCGACCATCGTCGGTTCGGTGAGCGACACGCTATCGTCGAGGACGTCTATCTTGGCCATGGTCGGGTCTTGGCGCGCGCCTGACGTAAAACCGCGGTGGGGCGGCGTCTCGGACGCCGAACCCCACGCCGGCCGGAGTCACCGACGGGACGCGCGGTCCGAAACCCACAAGCGCCCCCCTCCGGTACGGGTGGGTAATGAACCCCTTAGAGCGGTACGCGCCGCTCGTGGACGACGAGGAGGCGTTCTTCGCCGCCTGCGACCGGTCGCTCCCCTCGGTCGTCCGCGTCAACACCATCAAGACGACGGTGGACCGCGCGCGTACGGCACTCGACGCCGAAGACGTCGGCTACGAGGTCACCGACTGGCACCCCGGCGTGCTGAAACTCGACGAACGCGGCCCCGGGACGACGTGGCCCTACTTCCACGGCTGGCTCCACGGGCAGGAGGAGGTGTCCGCCCTCCCGGCACTCGCACTCGACCCCGACCCGGGCGACGTGGTCTGGGACGCCTGCGCCGCCCCGGGGAGCAAGACGACGCAACTTGCCGACCTGATGGACGACACCGGCGTCCTCGTCGGCAACGACAACAACCTCGGCCGCCTGTCGGCGCTTCGGCACAACGCCGAACGCCTCGGCGTGAGCAACCTCGTCGTGACGAATCAGGACGCGCGGAACTACTCGCTGAAGCCGTTCGGCGAGGGGACGGACGACCCCGCCGCCGTCGACGCCTTCGACCGGGCCCTCGTGGACGCCCCCTGCTCCTGCGAGGGGACGATTCGGAAGAACCCCGACGCCCTCGACCGGTGGACGATGAACCACGTCCACAGCGTCGCCGGCATCCAGAAGGGCATCCTGCGCCGCGCCGTGCAGGCGACCCGTCCCGGCGGCACCGTCGTCTACTCGACGTGCACGTTCGCGCCCGAGGAGAACGAGGCGGTTCTGGACCACGTCCTCGGCGAGGAGGACTGCGAACTCGTCGAGTGGGACACCCCCGAGGGGTTCGAGACGGCCCCCGGCGTGACCGAGTGGGAGGACGACGAGTACGACCCGTCGGTCGAACTCGCCCACCGCGTCTACCCGCACCACAACGACACGGGCGGGTTCTTCTGCGCGAAACTGGAGGTGACGGCATGAGCGACGAACGGAGCGGCGAGGACGAAGTCGGCGCGGAGACGACGGACCAGACGCCCGAGAACGACGGCCAGCGCTTCGACCGCCTCCCCGCGACGGCCGCCGAGCGCGTCGTCGCCGGGCGACCAACCCGCGAGGAAGTCGTCGAGTGGTGGGAGCAACGGTACGGCGTCCCCCCGGAGACGTGGGACGGACACACGTTCTGGGAGAAGGGCAACGGGAAGATATGGGCGTTCGCGGCGGACGTCCCCTCGCCCTCGCCCGTCGAGGGACTCGGCCTGCGAATCCTCCGCGCTCGTCAGGAACACTGGAAGCCCTCGACGAACGCCGTCCAGCGGTTCTGCGGCGAGGCGACCGAGAACGTCGTCGTCCTCGACGACGAGGAGGCCGAGCGGTTCGTGCGCGGCGAGGACCAGGAACTCGAACGGTGGGACGGCGACTGGGGCTACCTCGTCGCCGCCCACGAGTTTGAGGGCGCGACGGAGCCCATCGGCGTCGGCCTCTACCTCCACGGCGAACTGCGCTCGACGGTGCCGAAGGGGCGGCAAGAGGACCTCTCCTGACCGGACGGTCGCCCACCTCTCGTAGCCGCCGGCCGGCCCTCAGCCCTCTTCTTCCGGCAGGTTCGCCCACACGTCGCCGTTCTCGTCGACCGTCACCCGCGTCTCGGCGAACCACAGGCTGAGCGAACACGCGCCGTCTCCGTTCGGCGGGAACAGTGCGTCGAGGGCTTCGGGGTCCACCGTCCGTCCCAGCGGTGGCAGGTCGACTACGTCGACGCCTCTGAGCGCCGCCACGCAGTGCAGCAGTCGAGACGTGACGCTCTCGTCTGTCTCACTGTCGTTCGGCGAGTGGACCTCGCCGCCGGAGGTGCGTTCTATGTCCATCGACGAGGTCAGTCATCCGCTCCTCCCATGCTTCCGGCGCAAACGGTCGAGGGCGGCGACGCGACGTCCGGAGAGATATAGTCCGAGAAGACGCCCTGAGAGACACGGTCGCCACCGTCCCACGAGACGAGGTCCGCGTCGGCCAACTTGGGGAGGTGGACGTGGTGGAGTCGCGCCCGGGTGCGCGCCAGTTCGGCGGCGTCGGCGTCCCGTCCACCCGCCAGATACCGGACGAGTTCGTCGAGCGACGTCGGTCCGTCCGTTTCCACGACGCGCCGGTAGACGCGTCGTCGCTGTTCGTCCGCCAGCGTCCCGAGAATCGTGTCCCACTGAACTTCGCTCTCCCTGCTCATACACGTACGAATGGGAAAGATTTCAGTAATACCCACCCCCTGTTATTTCAGGCGATTAAAGAGGGAGAGGCCGTAATATACGTCACCTATTTGAAGTCATCGGCCGAGCGTGGAAGCAACACCTTGGTCAGTACACTGTTCGCGCCGCGGCGGACGTTCTCCGAGGCGGACTGTTCGGAGATGCCCAGTTTCTCGCCGACGTCGGTGAGCGTCGTCCGCCGCGGAACCTCGAAGTATCCTCCCTCGACGGCGGTGACGAGTGCGTTCCGCTGGGCGTCGGTCAGTTCGAACGCGTACCCGTCCGGTTGCTCGTCGGCCAGCGTGTACACCCGGTTGAGCGTGAACGTGATGTCGTTCTCCGAACAGAAGTTGTGGAACGCCGTCAGTCCGGAGTGGTCGTCGAACCGGATGCGGAAGAACCAGCTCTCGTCGCCGCGGGCTTCCAGAATCGTCGCGTCCGTCTCCGCCATCCCGTAGAGGAGACTCTCGATGTCGGCCTCCCACTCGACGCGGTAGAGCGCTCTGTCGCCGACGACGTCGAGCGTCTTGAGTTGGCGGACGTAGTCGCTGGAGCGAACCGACTCCTCGAACGCCCCGAAATCCGGGCCGTGCATCCAGATGTACGGCATGACCCGGCCCGACGCGGGGACGATACGCTCCATCTCGACGTGGGTCCCCGGGTGGCGAGCGAGAACCTGTCCGAGGATGAACTCGTCGGAGTCGATAGTAAACTCGGCGATGACGACCATGGGAACGGGTACGACTCCGGGCGGTATGAATGCAGGTGAGACGGGGAGAAGCACGTCGAGAGAGGGAGAGGCGGTCCCCGAGACGGTGGGGAGCGTGCGACGGCGTCGAGCGCTCCCCGCCGCGGCGTCCGGACTCACTCCTTCCGTCTGAGCGTCCCGCCGCCCAGTCCCTCCCACTCGACGCGATAGCCGAGGCGGGAGAGGACCGCGGAGGCGTCCGTGAGTCCACGCGCCGTCAGCAGTTCCTCGGCGTCCGACAGCGACGTGCCGGCGTCGAGTTCGTCGCCGATAGCGTCCAGCACCGCGGGCCGGACGAGCGTCCGTCCGACGAGTTCGTGGTCGGGGAACGACACCGCGTCGAGAGCGTCCTCGCTCACGCCGTACGAGTCGGCGAGGGCCGAGAGCGACACCGCGTCGGCGTCCGGGGAGAGTTCGGCCGGCAACGCCGCGGCCGCCGCCGCGACCAACTCCGCCTCGTAGGCGCGGAGGACGTCCACCACGTCCTTCACCCGGACGGACCCCGAGTAGGTGACGACGCGGTGGTCGAGTTCGGCCACGTCCTCCGCGACTGCCAGCGACTCGTCGACGGCGACGACGAGTTCGACGTCGTCGTCGACGGTGGCGAACTGGTCGAGTTTCTTCTCGACGTATTCGGGCGTCCAGAAGCCCATTATCTCGAAGAAGACGCGGAAGGGAGATTCGTCGCCCGACGCGCCGATATCAGCGTCGTCGTCGCCGGGACGGTAGACGAACGCGAAGTCGGGAATCATCGCCCGCGCGCCCGCCGCGAGCGGTTCGGGTTCCCGCACGAGGTCCCAGTCGAGGTCCAGCCCCTCGAACCGCGCGGCGAAGTCGGCCTCCACCCCGCTGTCGTACGTGGGTTCGGTCACCGGTTCGACGTCCGGCACCGACACGTCGGCGTCCGAGAGCGTCAGTTCGCGTTCGGTGCCCCGGTCGTCGATGGTCGCCGTCAACCGCCACTCGGCCGTCCCGGCGACGGTCCGGAGCAGACGCGCGAACACCGTCCCGTAGCGACGCGTCCGACGGAACAGCGCGTCGGGGCCGGTGACGACGAGTTCGCGCGTCTCGCCGTCGCGGCGAATCTCGTACATCAGGCCGAGGCGCTTGACCGCCGAGACGAGGCGCTTCGGGTCGGAACTGCGGACGCGGACCTCAGTGGCGTCGAACAGCGCCGTCTGCGCGAGCGAGAGGTCGTACTGCGTCAGGAGCGAGTCGGGCGACCACCGCGCGTCGAACTCCGTCAGCACCTCGTTGACCTCCCGGTCGGCGTACAGCGACCGCTCGACGGCCGCCGAGTCGGTTCCGAGGCGGTCCGCGACGCGTTCGACGACGGCCGTTCGCGCCGCTTCCGTCGTCGGCACCCCGGCGGCCTCCGCCTCCTCGAACGTCGCCCGGCGGACCCGGACGGGCGGGAGGGGGGCCGACACCTCGAACGTCGCCTCCCTGTCGAGGAGGGCGGCGAACCCGCGGACGAGTTTGAAGTCGTCCGCCTCGCGTTCCAGCGACGAGAGGGCGTCGTCGAGGCGGTGGCGGGGTTCGCCGACGTGCCCCTGATAGACGCCGAGGACGCGCGCGGCGAGGGGCCGCGACTCCCGGCCCACGAACTGCGGGTGGTAGCCGCCGCCCGCCCGGGAGACGCGGAGGAGGTCCTTCGTCAGCACGGCCGAGCGTTGGCGACGCCGCGACAAAAGCCCGACGACGACGGGTCCACGACGGCCCGAACCCGGCGACGCGGCGAAGGGGAAGGCTCATGCCGCCGGGCGAGATGTCCGCGTACATGGAGACTCGCCGCGCCGTCCTCTCCGCCCTCTCGGCGAGCGTCCTCGCCCTCCTCGGCGGGTGTCTCGGGTCGCCCCCGCGCGGGACGGGCCCCCGACGCCCGCCGGACCCGCCCGCGGGGCAGTCCCGCCGGACGCCGGACAGGCCCGACCTGTACGTGGAGACGTTCGACTTCGAGGCGACCGAGAGCGGTGCCCTCCGCGTGTTCGGCGACGTGGGCAACCGCGGCGGCGTCGAACGCTCGGCCACCGTCCGAGTGCGCGCGACCGTCGGGGGCGAGACGTACACCCGCGAGACGACGCTGTCGGTGCAACCGGGCGAGACGGCGTCGTTCTCGGTGACGCTGTCGGTGTCGCAGGAGGCGTTCCTCCGCGGCGGCGAACTCGACGTGAGCCTCGTCTGACGCTCGCTCGCCTCACCGGCGGCGGTCGGCCACCCGTTCCTCTGCGGTCTCGGCGCTGACGAGTTCGTACAGTATCGCGGTCCTCCCGTCGGTCTTCGGGCGGAGGATGCGCCCCAACCGCTGGGTGAACTCGCGTTCGGACCCGCTGCCGGCGAGGAGGACGGCGACGTTCGCGTCGGGCACGTCCACCCCCTCGTCCAGCACGTTCGCCGTGACGACGCGCGAGTACGTCCCGTCGCGGAAGCGCTCCAGCAGTTCGCGTCGCTCCGCCGCGCCCGTCTCGCTGGTTATCGCCGGGAGCAGGTAGCGCTCGGAGAGGCGGTAGACGAGGTCCGTGTGCGCGGTGAAGACGATGACCCGGTCGTCGCGGTGTCTATCGAGGAGGCGACCCAGCGTCTCCACCTTCTCGTCGGCGTTCATCATGATGCGCCGGGCGCGTTGCTTCGCGAGGAGTGCCTCCCGCGCCCGCGGGTCCGACCCCGACCGCATCACGAGTTTCCGGTAGTCCGCCCCCGATGAGAAGGAGAGGTTCGACCGCTTGAGGTAGTCCACGAACGTCCCCTGCGCCTCCTCGTACCGGTCGCGTTCCTCGGGCGTGAGGTTCACCTCGACGCGCCGCACCTCGTAGTCGGCGAGGTGTTCGCCCGCCAACTCCTCTACCGTCAGGTCGTACACCTTCGGCCCGACGAGTTCGGCGACGGCCTCGTGTGCGCCGTCCGGCCGTTCGAACGTCGCCGTCAGGCCGAGGCGGGCGGGTGCGGTCAGCAGTCGGGCCACGTCGCGGTAGCCCTCGCCGCCGAGGTGGTGCACCTCGTCGAAGACGACGAGGCCGAAGTCGCCGCCGACGTCCTCGGCGCGCAGATAGGCGGAGTCGTACGTCGAGACGGTGACGGCCTCCTGCGTCTGTTCGCCGCCGCCGAACTGCCCGACGGGCACGTCGAACTCCGTCGCCAACTCGCGTCGCCACTGGTCGAGGAGGTCCACCGTCGGGACGACGACGAGGGTGGGGACGCCGAGTGCGGCGATGGCCGCGACGGCGACGACGGTCTTTCCGGCCCCGGTCGGCAGTTCGAGGACGCCGCGGTCGCCGTTCTCGCGCCACGCGTCGAGTGCGTGCTGCTGGTAGTCGCGCAGGTCGTAGGCGTGCGAGAGGTCCAGACGCGTCGCCGGGCGGACGCGGTCCTCGTAGGCGAGGTCCCGGGCGTCGAGTTCGGCGCGGAGGTCGGCGTAGCGGTGGGCCGGCGCGCGGGCGACGAGTCCGCGGTCGTCCCACGTCACGCCCGGGAGGGCCGCGGCGGCGACGGCGGACTCGTCAAGGCCGCCGACGCGGACCGTCCCGTCCTCGAACGTCAGCGTGAGCACACGCGGTTCTCGGGCGGCATCGGATATAAACGAACGGACGCGGAGGCGGCGGACCCGCGGAACCGGCTACGGGGGGAGGAGTCGGCGTCTCTCTCGGAACTCTCGGCAGCGGATAGGTCTGGTGTGCGAGAGACACCGCGCGTCTCGCTCACGCGTGGTGCTCGTCAGCAGTCGTGTCTCCCGGTCGCTCGTGGTCGCCCGTCTATATTCCGAGCCACTCGTCGTTCCGAACCTGATATCCGTTGGCCCGGCAGAACTTCGCCGCCTGACGGCGTACCCCTCGGGACGACGGGAGCTTCTCTTTGTCGTGGATCTGCTCGGTGACCCAGTCGCTGATGGCTCGAATCCCTTCGTCGTCGTCGTCGGCGTCGATCGCTTCGAGTTCCTCGAACGTCGTCTCGTACGCTTTGCGCTGTGACCAACTGAACTCCGTATTCGAGAGCGTCTTGCTGGCTTCCACGATCCGTTTCATCGCCGCGGCAACTGTCGGTCGTTGGACCAGCACTCGGACGGCGTCCGGGGAGTCGAACGTCTCCTCGTCCGTCTCCGGTATTAGTTCCCCGAGAGTGTAGCTCTCCTCGACCGATTCGATCGTTCGGTCGCCGACCGCCGCGACGATATCGCGTCCCGTCGCCGGGAACGTCAGCACTTCGAGTTCCGCCTCCAGATCGCCGAGTTCCCCAGCGTCGACCGGTGGCTGTACTTCGTCGCCGCGCTCCAGCTCTGCGTCTATATCGCGCTCTCGTTGGCGTCGCTCGGCGTCTCGTGCTTGCTTGTCTCGGCCGCTCTTGTTGTCTGCCATCCGTTAACTAGGGTCTCTGGACGCATAGTCCTGTGGTCGGTTCCAGCGACTCTCGGACGGGACCGCAAGCAACGAAAACCGAATTCAGCGAACACCCCCAACAGGGCTAGTGAGTCATCGAAACAAGGGGTACCGGTGTTCGAGTGCTGCGTACACGCTCTGTCGCCAGTTCCGCCGAAACTCGGCGCCGGTCGAGGGAGTCCGACAGCGTCGCGCCGGCGGGACGGCGAGATCCTTTTTATCCGCCGGGCAGACCTTCGAGTATGGCAGACGAACTCGAAGACGCGGTGGCGACGTTCCTCTCGGACGTGGACACGGCGCACGGCGAGTACGAACGGGGCTACGTGGACGCCGACGCGACGCTGGAACTGGTCATGAACCACGTCGAGGACCTTCGCGAGGCGTACGAGGAGTGAGAGGAACGGGCTGACTCGACTCAGAGGAACAGCGCGGGTATCGTCTTCCGGAAGATGTTGAGCGAGATGACGAACAGGAGACCGACGACGAACCAGTTGAACCGCCGTTCGTCCACCTCGACGCGCCGGAGGTACGTCCCTCCGAGGAGGCCGACCAGCGTCACCACGGCGACGACGCACCCGAGCCACAGTCGGTAGGCCGTCAGGAGGCCGGTGAACAGCGCCATCTGGACGATGCGGACGGTGAAGACGAGGCCGAGCACCATCGACAGGCCGCCGATGTAGCGCTCGGCGTCGCGTTCGAACGTGTGGAAGTAGGCGGGCAGGAGCGGTCCGAGGTTCGAGACGGCCAAGAGGAATCCCTCCAAGAAGCCCGCGGTGGAGAGGGCGACCGGGTGGTGCGCCTCCTCGACGGTGACGAAGTTCCCCAGCAGTTGGAACAGGACGTAGCCGAGGATGACGAGGCCGATGAGGAACGGGACGATGGGACCGGCGCTGAACTCGGCGAGGAAGAAGACGCCGAGGACGGCGCCGACGCCGGCCAGGAGCATCAGCGCCCACTCCTCGCGGACGAACGCCAGTCCCGTGTCGGTCTCGCCGATCTGGAACATGTTTATCATCCACGGCGGGACGGCGAGGACGACGACGGCGAGCGTCGGGTCGATGACCGACGCGAAGATGGGCGTGGCGACCAGCGCGTACCCGAACCCGAGCATCCCCTTTATCGCCCCCGCGAGGACGGCGACGACGACGAACAGGGCGAGGGTCGCCGCGCCGACGTCCGCCTGAACTCCCTTCGTGACGTTCGCCGCGCCGGGGAAGAGGACGACGGCGCCCGCGAGGACGGCGAGTGCCGCGAGCGCCATCGTCACCTCGCGGTAGCGGAACGCGCGGAGGTTGGCGAGGAACTGTGCCGGGTCGACGTGCGTGTCCTGTGTGGCCATGCGTTCGGGTCCCCAGTTGCCACCGCTACGGTCCGCACGCCCTTTCAGTGCGCGACGGCGGCCGGAGTTGTGTCGAGACGAGTCGGAACCGAAGCGGCGATGTCGCGGCGTCGTCACCGCTGGGCCGACGCGACGCGGAGAGCGACGAATCCCGCGCGTCACACGTAGCAGCCGACGTTGCCGGTTCTCGGGCGACCCGGACGAATCGTGTGAGGGAAGAACTATCCCGGCGGGCGACGCGGGAGAGAGTATGTCGGAGTTCTCAGACCGAATCGAGAAGGTGTCGATAAGCGGAATCCGCGAGGTGTTCGAGGCCGCCGGCGAGGGTGCCATAAACCTCGGCCTCGGCCAACCCGACTTCGCCGCGCCCGAACACGCCCGGCAGGCCGCCATCGAGGCCATCCGGGACGGCCGCGCGGACGCCTACACCGAGAACAAGGGGATGCTGTCGCTCCGGGAGGCCATCGCCGCCAAGCACGAACGCGACCAGGGAATCGACCTCCACCCCGACGACGTCATCGCCACCGCCGGCGGTTCCGAGGCCCTCCACATCGTGATGGAGGCGCACGTGGACCCCGGCGACGAGGTCATCATCCCCGACCCCGGGTTCGTCTCCTACGACGCGCTGACGACACTGGCGGGCGGGACGCCCGTTCCGGTCCCCCTCCGCGACGACCTGACGCTCGACCCCGCCGCCGTCGAGGAGGCCATCACCGACGACACCGCGGCGTTCGTCGTCAACAGTCCGGGCAACCCGACGGGCGCGGTGTCGCCGCCGGAGGACGTCCGCGAGTTCGCCCGCATCGCCGACGAACACGACGTGCTCTGCGTCTCCGACGAGGTGTACGAGTACACCGTGTTCGACGGCGAGTTCCGCTCGCCCGCCGAGTTCGCCGAGACGGACAACGTCGTCGTAGTCAACTCCGCGTCGAAGCTCTACTCGATGACCGGGTGGCGGCTGGGATGGGTGTACGGCTCCTCCCGGCGGGTCGAACGCATGGTCCGGGTTCACCAGTACGCGCAGGCGTGCGCCGCCGCTCCGTCGCAGTTCGCCGCCGAGGCGGCGCTGACCGGCCCGCAGGACATCGTCGGCGAGATGACCGAGTCGTTCCGTCGGCGCCGCGACCTCGTCGTCGAGGGTCTCGAAGACATCGGCCTGACGGTGCCGACGCCGAAGGGCGCGTTCTACGCGATGCCCGAGGTGCCCGAGGGCTTCGTGGATGCGTGTCTCGAACGCGGCGTCATCGTCGTCCCCGGCGACGCCTTCGGCGCGAACGGCGAGGGCTACGCCCGCCTGTCGTACGCCACCGACGAGGACTCCCTCCGCGAAGCGCTGGACGTCATGGCCGACGCGTACGACGCCGTCGTCTGAGCGCACCCTCGGCCGGCGATAGTATCCGCATAATCGCCGCCCGCGGGGCCCCTGCCGGGTCGCTCGACGACGGGATTAATCTGAATCAAAACGCGTCGTTCGTTTTACCGTGAAAGTTTTCTCAAATTACCACAGTAGAGAGAGTGTATACAGAGAAAGAACGAACCCTAACCGGTTAGGCCGTACACTGATGCGCGAACCACCGTTCCGTACAGGTGATGGCAGACGGGGCCTAACCCCGTCGCCGACCACCACGAACGATGACCGACACAATCGCAACCCTCGCTGACTCCGACCGACGCACCGTGCTGTCCTGCCTCGACGACTACTACACCGCCGTCGACATCGAATCGCTGGCGGTCGACGTCGTCGCCGCCCGGGACGGCACGCCTCGCACCGAAGTGAGCGAGGAGGAACGCGAGAGCGAACTCGTCCGCCTCCACCACGTCGACCTCCCCAAACTCGACGAGGCCGGATTCGTGGCGTTCGACCACGAGGCCGGAACGGTCACGCGTCGCCGTGGTGACGCCGTCACCGCCTCGCCCGTCTTCTCGGACTGAGGGCGTCGAGGTACACTTATACGCCATCGACGCGAAATAGCGCGTAGCCGGGGCGTACGCAGGACTCTGCCATGGACACGTAGGTCCTCGACTCGGCCCGGTTTTCCGTGACGGTGACCGCCCAGCGACTGCGCTCGGCGTCGTCGCCTCCGCGTTGGTGTCGACGCGGACGACTCCCGCGCACCGTTCGTCCTCAGTTCGCGGTGCTGACTATCTTTATCACGTCGCCCTCCTCCAGTTCGTGGCTCTCGGAGATGCGACGGGCGGACCGAGCGTCGACGGCGTGCAGGTAGCCGTCGCCGATGTCCGAGTGGACGGCGTAGGCGAGGTCCTTCGGCGTCGACCCGCGTTCGAGGAGGAAGGCGTCGGGGAGCATCTCGCCCGCGCCGTCGGTCCACTTCGTCTCGTTCTGCACCGGGTAGGCCGTCACCATGTCGAGAACGTCGTAGACGGCGGTGTCGATGGCCTCTTGCACGCCCGTCCCGCCGTTTTCCTCGACGACCGTTCGAATCTTCTCCAGGCCGTCCGCCTGCGCGTCGGAGACGTCGCCGACGATGTCGAAGTCGCCGTCGCCGGGCAGGTAGTCGACGACGCCCGCCTCCGCGGCGCGGCGCAGGGCGAGTTCGCCGTCCGCGGTGGCGGCGACGACGGGTTTGTCCGACTCGCGCAGGCGTTCGAGGTTCTCCTCCGGCGCGACGTCCGCCTTGTTCGCGACGAGGACGATGGGTTTCGTCCGTGCACGCACGTCACGCGCGAGTGCCACCCGGTCCTCGTCGGTCCACTGCTGGGGGTCGTCGGGGTACTCCAGCGACCGGAGCGAGGCGGCCACGTCGTACTCCGTCGCGCCGAACCCCGTCAGCATCTCCGCGAGGGCCTCGTCGATGTCGAAGTCCGGCGACCGGGACTTGCGGACGACGGACTCCCAGTTGCCCTCGATGATGCCCGCGAGCCACTGCTCTAGCTCCTCCTCGACGAAGTCGGCCTCCTCGACGGGGTCGTACGTCCCCACCTCGACGGGTTCGCCCTCCTCGTTCGTCCCGCCGGAGGCGTCGACGACGGCGAGGATGACGTCCGCGTTCGTGAGGGCGTCGAGGAACTGGTTGCCCAGTCCCCGGCCCTCGTGGGCGCCGGGGACGAGTCCGGCCACGTCCAGCAACTCAACGCCGACGTAGCGGACGCCCCCCTCGCAGTTGCCGCACCGTTCGTCCCTGTCGAGGCAGGGGCATCGCGTCCGAGCGTAACTCACGCCGCGGTTCGGGTCGATGGTGGTGAACGGGTAGTTGCCCACGTCCACGTCGGCCATCGTCGCCGCCCTGTAGAAGGTGGACTTGCCCGCGTTGGGCTTGCCCGCGAGAGCGATAGAGAGCATGGTCGAAAGAGGACCGACTGCCGGAACATCCTTTCGGTCGAAACAGGTGGCGGACCGGGCGGGAGTTCGGTCGCCGAAGAGCGCGGTGGACGCTACTGGTGCGGGAGCCAGCGCTCTCGGTAGCGGTACGCCACGCCGCCGACGAGGGCGACGGGGAGGACGAACGCGAGGACGTACGGGAGAGCGTACGCGACGCCGACGACGAGGGCGCGGGCGACGACGACGACGCCGTCGACGGACTGCAGGAACGCCGAGAGGACGGGCGTGTCGTACCAGCGGTCGGGGGCGACCCGGTTCGGCGTCGGCCGGGGTTCGCGCAGTTCGACCGTCAGCGTGGAGTAGGCGACGCGGTCCTCCAGGGACTGTTTCTGCGCCTCCAGACGCTCGATCTCGCCCTGCACGCCGGAGAGTTCGCGCTGGACGGCCAGCACGTCCTCCGTGGTGTTCGCCTGTTCGTACAGGTCACGGAGTTGGTCGCGTTGCGCGCGGAGGTTCTCCAGTCGCGCTTCGAGGTCCACGAGGCGGTCGGTGACGTCCTCGGTGTTCGTCTGGACGACTTCCACGTCGCCCTCGGCCTTCGCGTCCTCGACGAGGGCGTCGAAGTCTTCGGCGGGGACGCGCAGGACGAGTCGGCCCGTCGTGTACGTCTCGTTGCCGACGCCGTGACGCTCCTGCGTCGTGTCGGAGACGAACCCGCCGTAGCCCGCGACGGCCGCGGTCAGGTTCGCCTTCGACCGCTGGAAGTCGTCGACTTCGACGCGGACGGTGCCGGTCTTGATGAGCGCGCGGTTCTGGACGTTCGCCTGCACGGAAGCGTCGCCGCCGGACCCGCCGGACCCCCCCGAGGACGTCGCCTCGGGCGCGGCGGTGGCCGACACGGCCGCGCCGCCGTCTGCCCGTTCCATATCGGCGCTGCCGCCGGCGTTCCCCGCACCGTTGCACCCGGCGAGGGCGACGAGTGCGACCACGGCGACGAGGAGGAGCGTTCGTCTCTGTGACATTCTGTCGAAGCGTACGGCGACCCGTCAAAAAGAGTTGCCGTAGGGACAAGTGACCGTTTGAGCTTAGCTCGGGTCGGGAGACGACGACACGGCCTGTGGTCTCGCCGTGTCGGGAAACGACGACGCGGCCCGCCTCACTCCGCGTCGCGGGACACGTCGGCGCGGACGATGCGCATGTCGCCCTTCGCCCGCATCGTCCCGTCGACGGCGGCGTTCTCGTGGAGTTCGAGTTCCGAACAGGAGACGTCGCCGAGGATGCGCGCGTCGCCCTCGATGGTGACGGTGCCGTTCCGCGTCGTCACGTCGCCGTGGATTCTGGTGCCGGGGCCGACGGTGATGTCGCCGCGGGCGCGGAGACTGCCGAAGATGTTGTTGTCCTCGCCGACGGTGATGGACTCCGCGCGCAGGTTGCCGTGCAGGCGGCAGTCGTCGCCGACGTGGGCGGGGGTCGACGCCCGCCACGCGTCGTCGGAGACGGTCGACCCGCGCGGGACGACGAGTGGGTCAATCTCGCTGTCGCCCGTCAGCGACTCCGCGAGTTCGTCGGCCGCCTCGTTCTCGCCCAGTCGGAGCAGTTGCGAGAGGACGATGAAGTAGAAGACGAGCGTCGGCACCGGGTTCCGGATGACGATCCATCCGCTGGCCTCGAACCCCTCCTCGATGTCCACGTCGTCGCCGATGTCCAGGTCGCCCGAGACCATCAGGCGGCCGCCGACGTGGACGCGTTCGCCGAGGTACGCGTCCTGTCCGACGAGGACGTTGCCGGCCACGTCGCACCAGACGTCGAGGCGGCAGTCGCCCTCGGCCTCGATGTCGCCGCCGAACTGGACGCGTTCGCCGGCGAAGACGTTCCGGCCGCGGACCCCGAACTCGACGGTGCTCTGTCCCCCGACGATGACGTCGCCGTCGGTCACCAAATCGTGCTCTTCGACGGTGGTTCCGTCCGGAATTTCGAGCGCGTCGAGCGGGTCCGAGCCGAGTGACACACTCCCCTGTGATGCGTCCTCCATTATAAGCACCTCGCAAGACAGGCGTCTGACGCGACGGACGGCGCGTTTTTGTACCTCGCCGGACTATCCGTCCTCATGACTGTTCTGTCGGTCGACGACAAGGGCGTGGACGTCGAGTACGAGGGGACCGAGTTCCGCCTGGAGAAGTCGCTCATCGAGGACGCGACGGGGAAGTCCTACCCCGACGTGACGGACCACGAGGTGCTGAAGATAGTCGAGAAAAACCCCGCGCTCAGCGGCGAACCGCGTCGCATCGGCGACATCATACGCGCTTGAACCGCGCCGCCGACGCCGCCCGAACCCACCCGCCGTCCGCCGAGGCCGCACCGGCGGCGAGACGACGGGCGCGCCGCGGACGGCGACTCACGCCCGGACGTAGATTGCGGTATCGGGGAAGAACTCCGCCCACGCGAACCAGAACATCGGCGACCGGTCGTTCGCCCGCGTCAGCGTCGTTCCCGCGTGCGGGCCGTCCGTCGCGCGGCCGGTGAGGAGGTTCCACCGCGACCCGCCGGCCGCGAGCACGTCGGTTCCCGACTCGCGGTCGAACGAGAGCGCCGACCCGTCGACTCGGCGGTCGTAGGCGACCAGCGTCCCGCCCGTCGTCGCGGCGACGACGACGGGGAGTCCGCCCACGTCGTCGGTGACGAGGGGCGTCTCGGAGACTGCCGAGAGCGGGTAGGCCACCGCCTCGCCGCCGTGGGCGACGCCGAGGACGCGCGTCTTGGGGTGGAGTCGGTCGTCGACGTCGTCGTTGTAGCCGATTCCGATCCGCGAGGAGGCGTCGTAACCACGGTACGGGTCGCGGTCGTAGTCGCGGGTCACCCGGCCGGTGACGGTGTCGGAGAGGGGCGGAGGGAGGAGCACCGACGTGTCGGGGTGGGACGCGCGCCACTCCCCCCACGAGGTGGTCGTCGCCGGGAGGAGGTCCAGTTCCGTCCCCGTGAGAGGGCCGCGGATGGCCGTCGCCAGCACCTGACTCCACAGCGAGTCGGACTCGCGGTCGTACATCACGAGGTCGGAGTGCCAGAGGTAGCCCGAGACGCCGAACGTCCGCGTGTCGCCCGCGACGACCCGTTCGGCGACGACGGCGCTCCCGCAGAGCGGACAGTAGGTGACGAGAATCGGCCGGTCGAACGCGTCGTTGACGATTTCGTGCCAGTTCAGGACCGCGAGCGGGTACGCCCGTGCCTCGCCGCCGAGTTCGACGCCGACGACGGGTTCGACGTCGTCGAGCGTCGCGTCCACGTCCGACCAGTCGGAACCGAACTCCGGGTCGACGATGGCCGGGATACCGTCCTGCCGCGCGCCCCGGTTCAGTTCGTCCTCCGACACCGGCAGCGAGACGTTGCCGAACGCGACGGGGTTCACGTCGCCGTCCGCGTCGGTGGTTTCGAACCCGTCGGTGGGTGCGGACGCCCCGCCGGACGTGCCGAGACAGCCCGCGACGCCGACGCTGGCGGTCGTTCCGAGCGCTGCGACGAAACGGCGACGATTCATGCCAGAGACTGGCACGCCACGACGTATGAGGATACGGGGGTCGGGTGAGGCGAGGGCACAGCCGGTTCTCGCGGGAAAATCGTCGGCGTCGGCGGAGAGACCGGTCCTCCGGTCAGCGAAGGCGCTCTTCCAGACAGACCGTCACGATGGAGGCGGCTATCTCCGCGCCGCCGCGGAACGGGTCGAGTTTGGTCTCGCCCGCGCGTTCGCGGTAGGGAATCGGAACTTCGGTGATCCGATAGTCGCGCATCAGGGGGCGGACGAGGAGTTCGGCCGAGAGGCCGGTGTTCTCCGTCCACTCGATGTCGTGCAGGAGTTCGCGGCGGTACGCGCGCATGCCCGTGGTGGTGTCGTGGACGCGGCGACCCATCAGGAGCGACGCGAGGAGGGCGAACGCGGCGTTGCCGTAGCGGTTCAGCGTCGGCATCGCCGCCGCCCCGGGCGAGATTCGGTCGCCCGAGACCACGTCGTACCCCTCGTTGATTCGTTCGAGGAACTCCGGCAGCATCTCCATCGGGTAGGTGTCGTCGCAGTCGGTGGTGACGACGACGGGGCGGTCCGGCGTCAACACCGCCTCGCGGACGGCGACGCCGTAGCCCTGCGGTTCCTGCTCGATGACCGTCGCGCCCATCTTCCGCGCGATTTCCGGCGTCCGGTCGTCGGAACCGTCGACGCAGACGACTTCGGCCCGGCCGTCCGTGACCCGGTCGATGTCGGCCAGCACCGGGCCGATGGCCTGTTCCTCGTTGTACGTCCCCATGACGACTGCCACGTCGTCGAAAGTGAACTGCTCGGTCACAGTCGGGATTTCGTGGCCGCCTATTTGAGAGTTAGGTTCGCCAAAAAGTCTAGCTCAGGCCGCGGTCGTCCGGACGCTCTTCGAGTTCCGCCGCGCGGTCGATGAGGTAGTCCATGAGGCGCTTGGCGGAGTCTTCGACCGTCTTCAGGTCGTCGTCGGACCGGCCGCTCACCCGAACCGAGAGTTGGTAGAGACCGAGTTCGACGTTCGGCACGGTGTCGTCGTAGCCGTTGTTCAGGTCGGCTTCCGCCTCGTCCTCGCCGTCGACGGGTTCTGTGTCGGCGTCCGCGTCCGCGTCGGCCGCGGGGGCCTTCTCGCCCGTCTCGGACTCCCCGTCGGGGTCGACTACCTCGTCGGCGTCCGCGTCGTCGGTCATGTCCGCCGCCTATCGCGGACGGTACAAAAGAGTCTCGCCTCCCGTTCGGCGCGTCACTCCTCCGAGACGGACCCGGCGGGTCGGTCCGCCGCCCCGTCCACGAACTGACCCAGCGAGTCCTCGTGGAGCGACTCGACGACCACGTCCATCAGGTTCGACAGGTTGGCCGTGTCGTCGCGGTTGTACGAGACGAGGGTGTCGAGGGCGTCCTCGTCGCCGTCGCGTTCGTACCGGTGCCACAGGCGGACCGCGTCGCGGCCCGAGAGGTCCGGTCGGTCGCGGTCGATGCCGACCGCTCGCTCGATGGCTTTCAGCCCGCCCGTCAGGTCGAGACGGCGGCAGGGGTACATCAGGTCGACGTGGGGGGCGTCGACGGAGACGTCGAAGTTGTCTTCCAAAAAGGGAACGTCGAAGCGCTTGCCGTTGAACGACGCGACGAGAGCGGCGTCGGCGAACTGTTCGCGGAGGGCCTCCGCGGTCAGGTCGTGACCGCGGACGAGCGTCGTCGTCTCGCCGCCCTGGTGGAACGACACGGTGGTGACGTCGTTTCGCGCGGCGTCGAGTCCGGTCGTCTCGATGTCGAAGAAACAGGTCTCCTCGCGGAAGTTCTCGTAGAGTCGCCAGCGCTCTCCGGAGGGGAACACCTCGCCGAAGTAGCCGGCGTCGCCGTCGTCGAGTCGTTCGAGGGCGTCGGCGACGAACGTCTCGATACGCTGCCCCGTCGTCTCGCCGACGGGGGCGGCCGAGGGGTCGAACGCGTCCCACGTGAGGACGCCCGCCTCCCACAGGGACCGTTCCGTCCGTTCGCCCACGCCGCGGACGGGGATGAAGCTGTTCTCGATGCGCATGTAGCGGAGGGAGGTACGCCGACGCCTAAAGCCTTCGAGTGCGCGTCCCCCGAGACTGGACGACGGACGCGCGTGCCGCAGCGTTTTGTCCACGGCACGCCTACCGACCGGCATGTGTGGCCGGTACAGTCTGTTCACCCCGCGCGAGGAACTCGAAGAGCGGTTCGACGCGACGTTCGAGACGTCGCCGGAACCGCGGTACAACTGCGCGCCCGGGCAGCGACTCCCGGTCGTGACGAACGACGACCCGGGGGCGTTTCGGTCCCTCAAGTGGGGGCTCGTCCCCCCGTGGGCGGACGACCGGAAAGTCGGGAGCAACCTCATCAACGCGCGTGCGGAGACGGTGCGGGAGAAGCCGAGTTTCCGCGAGGCGTTCGAGCGTCGCCGGTGTCTCGTGCCCGCCGACGGGTTCTACGAGTGGGTCCAGACCGAGGGCGGTAAGCAACCCTACCGCGTCGCGTTCGAGGACGACCGCCCGTTCGCGATGGCCGGCCTGTGGGAGCGGTGGAAGCCGCCGCAGACGCAGACCGGACTCGGTGACTTCGCGGGCGGCGGGGCGGCCGACGCGGAGGCGGAGACGCTGGAGACGTTCACCGTCGTCACGGCCGAACCGAACGAACTCGTCTCCGACTTGCACGGCCGGATGTCCGTCATCCTCGCGCCGGACGAGGAGGAGACGTGGCTTCACGGCGACGGCGACGACGCCGCGGCACTCCTCGACACGTACCCCGACGACGAGATGCGCGCGTACCCCGTCTCGACGCGCGTCAACAGTCCCGCGAACGACGATTCGAGCGTCGTCGAACCCGTGGAACGCTGAACCCGCGGAGGTGCGCTCTCCCACTCGTGTCGCCTTCGAGAGGACGGATTTTGGAACGTATTGTGTATAGCGGCATGTAGTTTAGAAGTCCGCTCGCGGACACGGACGCATGTCGTGTGGTAGCATTTCAGATTTCGCTGCTCTCGGCCACCGTTCCATATCACAGGACGTGATTTACGGAGCGAGACGCCGGAGAGTCGGAAGCAGGTGGCGTCGCAGTCGCTTGCGGAGATACCGGCGGCGAGAGTGAGCTTCATCGTGAGTCTCGAACGACGTGATACCGACCCCGAGGCACGACCGAAGCAGTACGACGAACCGAGGTGGAGAAGACGCGAGGACCGGCCGTCGCCACTGAGGGGCGGGTGCGAGTGAACGCGACGCTGACGCCGCAAAGAGGCGAGGCCACCGACGGCTGAAGATGCACGCAGAGACGAACTCGCCGAAGAGCGCTCAACGAGGACGCCCGAAGCACGGGAATTCGCAGTCGCGTGTCCTCCTACCCGCCGGCGCTGTCGTCGTCCTCGTGTTCGCTGTTAGGTCCGCGCATCGCGCAACCCTCATCCCGGTGGAGTCGACCCGTCCGAACGCACGCCGAACGACGACGGTCGACGACGACACGGTGGTCGATTCGGTCCGTTCCGGAAATCGACACAGAACGAACACTGCCCCCGTATCGTCGCAGGCGTGCATCGGCCACTTGGAACGAGCCCCCGTTCGACGGTCCGCCGTCACGTCGACCGAAGCGCGAGCGACTTCACGACCGTCTGTCACGGTGATGCTGTCGCTTCGGTCACGGCGGTGACAACGATGTCGACCGTCGGTCGCTCGACACCCGGAAACCGGTCACTGCATCTCGACCGACCACCCACTCACGAAGATGACGAGAACGGGAGAGACTCTGTCCGTCCCCCGGCAACAGATTCCGAGTTGCGGCAACGAATGCTGGTTTCTGGAGAGGTGTTTCGGCGACGCAACCCCTGGGGTAGACAGGGTGAACAGGCGCTCCATTTCATATAATTACACGGGAACGAACTCTGTATCATATTTCGTTGGCGACCGCAAAAATATCAACTACATATTACTTTTCTGGTAGGATCGTCGTCTTTCAGGACATTCTCCGACGAGAACCCGAAGACCAGCCGGGATGGAGAGGTAGAAAAGTTATTTGTGTGTGTGCTAAGTAAAGGACCACGAGGGAGTCATAGATACAGATAAAGTAAAAAAATTCACCAGTTCAGAGCAATATAAGTAGGGTTATGCTGAATAGTGATGTGTTCCGATGAGCGATCGAGAGAATCGAGAGAGACTCCAAAAGAATGAGTAGTTACGAGTGTCCCCTGTCGATCTGCCCTCGTTCTTTTGAGACAGCAAGCAAAGCAGAAGACCATTGTGCCCGAAGACATGGAATCGTCAAAGATGAATTAGACTGGTTCAACGACACCTACGAACCTCCAAAAGACCGTGCCAGCGTTCGTCCGGATTCAATTGGGACGGCGGTTAACTTCGAATACGTAAAATGTGAAACTTGTGGTGCGTCTAAGACCCTCTCAGAATATGAGAAAGCAACCCGAGACGTTACGTTTTGCTCTAAAAAGTGTCGGTCAGCATATTTCTCAGAAAGATTCTCCGGCTCCAATCATCCCAACTGGAAAGAGGACCCCCGTCAACACTACTACGGGGCAAATTGGGAGGAACAGAGATCCAAGAGAATCGCTCTAGATGGTAGAGAGTGTTTTTCCTGTGGTATTTCGGATAAGAAACATCAGAACATATATTCAAATAGTTTGCATGTTCACCATATCGTTCCAAGAAGTGAATTCAGAGGCGAAGGACGGTTAGACTGGGAACAGGCAAACAAATTGACGAATCTAGTAAGTTTATGCAGTTCTTGCCACTCGCGATTAGAAGGAAAGCAAGAAGAGTTCTTCGAGGAAGCTCAAAAATTGGCCGATGACAGCAAGTAAATATGACTGAAGAGAAGACGGAGCGAAAGACGGTGATGACGTACGTTCCCGCGTATCAGAAAGAGCGGTGGAAGACCCACGCCGAGCGACTCGGGATGAGTCAGAGCGAGTTCGTCAGGACGATGGTCCAGGCGGGGCGGCGCGACTTCGAGATACCGGACCGAACGCACGCCGACGAAGCGGCCAGCGACGACGGAAGCGGCGGCGGCAACGAGTTCGAGGGACGCGTCCTCGACGCCCTCTCGGCGGCGGAACACCGGTCGTGGGACGAACTCCTCGACGCGTTGACCGACGACATCGAGGACAGACTCGACGAGACGCTACAGGACCTCCAGGCGGCGAACCGGGTGCAGTACAGCGGCCGGCACGGCGGGTACGCGCTCGCGCCGGGCGCGTTCGAGGGCGACGATGGCCGTTGAGACGGCCGACGGCGAGGTGGTCGAGGACCCCGTCGCGTACTTCCTGCAGGACATGACGTACCACGGGAAGACGGAGCGAACGAAAGACGCCTACGAGCGCGTTCTGCGGCGCTTCGAGGCGTTCCTCGCGGACCCGGAGGCGAACCCGATGGACGCCGAGAAAGCCGTCTCGGGGGCGTCTCATCGCGACTGCATGGCGTGGATTCACTCGCTCCGACAGGCCGACGCCGCCGACAGCACCGTCGCCACGTACGCCTCCTACCTCCACCGGTTCTACGCCTACATGACGCAGGTCGGTGCCTTCGAGGCCAACCCGATGACCCTGGTCATGGAGGAGATGGACGAGCAGATAGACACGAACCCCTCGCGGCGCGAAATCACCGTCGCCGAGATGCGCGCGTTCCTCCGCGAGGTGCACCATCCGCTGGACCACGCGGTGATGTTCACCCTCCTCAAGACGGGGATGCGCGTCGGCGAACTGTGCAACCTCGACTGTCGCGACGTCGTCCTCGCGGACGATACACCGCTGGGTGATGTATCCAACCGGGCGCAACTCGACGGCCGCGGGCCGTCGCTGTACATCTCGGTGGAACCGTCGGCGGGAGCGACGACGAACGGCGAACGCCGGACGGCGTCGAACAAGCGCAAGCGGTCCACCGTCGTCCCCGTCGACGAGGAGTTAACGACCGTCCTCACCCGGTGGTTGGCCGTCAGACCGGACGTCACCTCCCCCGCGAACCCGCTCTTCGTCAGTACGTCGGGCAGTTGGGGCGACCGGTTGACGACCGACATGGTCCACCACCTCGTCGAACGCCACGCGGCCGAACGCGGGTGGCACCGCGCCGGCGCCGACAGCGAGGAGAACGTCACGCCGCACTACTTCCGGCACTTCTTCACGACCCACCTGCGCGACCGAACCGGTGACCGCGGCATCGTGAAGTACCTCCGCGGCGACGTCGGCGGCGACATCATCGACACCTACACCCACAACTGGGGTGACCGGGTCCGAGAGACGTACGAGCGCAACATCTACTCGCTCCTCTGACGTTCCTCGCGCGTCTGTTCTCGGACTCGTAAATCATATAGTGCTATATCGAATTGGAGAGTCGAATTCTCCGTCGTGTGGTGGTCGGGAGGCGGCGGCGTTGCACCGAATCACGGGTCGTCACCCCCGAGACGGCCGAAGTCGGGCACCGACTAAGTCGCCGGCGACCGAACACCGGACCCGTGACCGACTCGCCGCCGCGGTTCCAGGAGAGAGAGACATGAGCGCGTACCCACCGACGCGACCCCTCGCTCACGTCTACGACTCGGCCTACCAGAGCGTCCCGAACTGGGACATCGGACGGCCGCAGCGACCGTTCGTCTACCTCGTCGAGGCCGGACTCGTGAGGTCACCCGTCCTCGACGTAGGTTGCGGGACCGGCGAGCTCTCGATGTTCCTGGCGCGACAGGGATACGAGGTGCTCGGTATCGACATCGCGCCGTCTGCCGTCTCCCGGGCACGCGAGAAGGCGCGGTGGCGGCGCATCGACGCCGCGTTCCTCGTCTGGGACGCGTTGAACCTCGGCCGACTCGCCGAGCGAGGGTTCTCGTTCGCGACGGTGCTCGACTCGGCCATGTTCCACGTCCTCCGCGACGACGAACGCGACAGACTCGTCGACGGCCTCGGGACGATAGTCGAGAGGGGAGGTCTCTACTGCGTCCTCGGCGACGCGCGCGGCGACGACCGGACCGAGTACGGCATCACGCCCGAGGAGATTCGCCGCCGGTTCGAACAGGCGGGCGGGTGGTCGGTCGAGTTCAGTTACCGGACCGCGTTCGAACGGCGGTACAGCACCAACGACGCCTACTTCGTCGGGGTTCGCCGGCGGTGAGGCGGTGCGACGAGCGCAGGAATCGGCCCGCCGGTTCACCCGCGTCGGGCAGTAGCTATTTGCGGAGGTGGCTGGATTCGATGGTATGAGCGCCGGATTAGCGTCCGCTATCGAACGGCGACGAATCGGGTGGTGGCTCGTCGCGGCGGCGTTGGCCTGCGTCGTCGGCCTGTTCCTGTTCTCGTTCGTCGGGACGTTCGTCTTGGGACTGTTCGTCTACTACGGGGCGCGGCCGGTGAACCGTCGCATCCAGCGACGCGTCGACTCCCGGGGCGTGGCGGCGACGGTCACGCTCCTGTTCATCGTCCTACCGACGCTGACGTTGCTAGGGTACGCCAGCTTCGTCGCGCTCAGAGAACTCACCGCGACGCTCGATTCGCAGACGGTGACCCTGCTGTTGAATCGGCTGCCCGGGGACCAGCAGTCGCTCGCCGGCGTCTTTCGGGACTTCCCGCAGTTCGTCCAGCAACTCGGGCAGGCGTCGCAGTTCCAGCAGGTGCTGCAGACCCTCGCGGGCGTACTCGGCGCGGCGACGACCGGACTGCTCCACCTGACGCTGGCACTCGCGCTGGCGTTCTTCCTCTACCGCGACGGTCACCGGCTGCAGGGATGGTACCGAGAGACCGTCGGCGGCCGCGACACCGCCGCCTACTCCTACCTCGCCGGCGTCGACACCGACCTGGAAGTCGTCTACTTCGGCAACGTCCTCACCGTCCTCGCGGTGACGCTCGGTTCGATGGTCGTCTACAACGGCTACAATCTCCTCGCACCGCCGCCGGTCACCCTTCCGTTCCCGACGCTGTTGGCCGTCCTCACGGGGATGGCGACGTTCGTCCCCCTCGTCGTCGGAAAGCTTGTGTACGTGCCCGCGACGGCATACCTCGCCTGGCGCGCGGTGCAGGCCGACGGGAGCCTCCTCGTCTACCCCGCCGGGTTCCTCGTCGTCGTCTTCCTCCTGCTCGACGTCCTCCCGCAGTCGGTCGTGCGACCGTACATCTCGGGGCAGACGATGCACGAGGGGGCGGTGCTGTTCGCCTACATCCTCGGCACGGCGCTGTTCGGCTGGTACGGACTGTTCCTCGGGCCGTTACTCCTCGTCGTCGTCGTCCAGTTCGCCAACGTCGTGCTGGAGGACCTCGTCTGGGGCCGACCGTTCTCGCCGGAACCGACGGACGCCACGGGCCTCGGCACGGACCCGACCGAGCGGAAAGCCGACACCGTCGACGGCGCGCCGGACGGCGGAGCGACGCCGAGCGACGACGCCGCGGGCGAACGAACGGGCGAGGAGAGCGAGAACTGAAACGGAACCCGGTTCGATGGGGTGTTCCCACCGCATCCGCGTCCGCGGCCGGTCGGTCGCGACCCGACTCAGACGACGAGTTCGGTCTCGACGTCGGGGCCGGTGATGGCGCGGGCGACGCGTTCCGCCGTCTCGGTCGTCTCGGCGGCGTTCTCCATCAGTACCGTCTCGGAGGGGAACAGGTGTTCGCCGAGGACGAGTCCGTAGTCGCGGGCGGTCGACCCGGTCATCGTGAGGTAGACGCCGAGACCCACGTCCGCGATGGCGGCCTCCTCCTCTACGGCCTCTTCGGGGTAGGCGAAGGAGACGTTCTCCAGCGGTCGGGTCCCGAGGACGGCCTCCACGAGGCGTTCGTAGCGCGGCGAGATGCAGAGCGGACCCTCGTAGTCGGCGACGAACTCCCGGTCGAGGTCGGCACCCGGCGGGAGAACCTCGGGCGTGGCCATCAGCGTGTGGTAGACGGTGTCGCCGAGGCCGGAGACGACCCGCACGTCGGTGTCCATCGGGTCGATTCGGGCGTTGATGTCCGCGAGCGAGCCCACGCCCTCCGCTTCCAGTTGGACGACCTCTTCGAGAACGAGGTCGGCGCTGTCGAACCCGAGCGCGAACTCGTGAGTCCTGAGCGCGCGGAACGGTTCCTCGCGGCCGACGAGTTGGACGGGAACGCCGTCGACGTCGATGGTGACGCTGTCGAAGACGACGCGTCGGGGCATTCCCTCCCGGTCGTCGCGGAGGAGAGTGTACTCGGGAGCCGCGGGGTCCGAGAGGTCCGAGTGACGCGCGAGGCGGTCGTACACGTCGTGGTCCGGATGCGCCGCGCCCTTGGTGACGGCCTTCTCGTGACGAAGCGTCGAGGTGATGTCGTCTGCGACCTGCGCCGCGTCGGCACTCGCGGCGAACCGATCGAGCACGGCTTCCAGCGGTCGCCCCTTGCGCGGAACGGCGACGCGCACCGTCTCAGTCATTGTGGGATGCACGAACGGCGTCACTAAACAGGTTGCGCTTCGGCCGGATACTGTCGGTTTGTGGGTCTGTGACGCACGTTCGGCGAGACGCGGTCGCCGGCGGGGACGCTCTCAGCGCCTCACTCGCCGGGGCCGAACGCGTCGTTCAGGCGGTCGCGGAACTGCATCAGCACCTCGATGTCGTCTTCGAGGCTCTCGATTCGCGCGTTCACCTCGTCGAGTTCGTCGAGGTCCGAACGGACCGCGGCCACGTCGTCCGCCAGCGACTCGCGGGTCGAGACGATTTCGCCGTCGAGGTCGGCGATGTCCTCGCGCACCTCGCCGAGTTCCTCGTCGAGGCCGGCGGCCGCCGAGGCGGTCTGACTCAGGTCCTCGGACAGTTCCTCGATGTCCTCGTTGACGGCCTCGACCCGGTCGTCGAGCGTGGAGTTCAGTTCCTCGACGCCCGCGACGGCCTCCGAAGCCCGGTCGTCCACGTCGGACAGTTGCTGTGCGGTGTCCTCGACGCGTTCGTCGAGGGCCGCGAGGTCGCCTTCGAGCGTCGAGACGTCGTCGCGGATGTCCGCGCGGTCGCTCTCGGCGTCGTCGAGTCCGGCCTCCACCGCGGCGAGGTCGTCGCCGAAGGTGTCGAGTTCCTCGTCCAGCGCTTCCACCTCGCGTCGGAGGCCGTCCACTAGTTCCTGTCCGGTCCCCTCCTCGTCGATGAACTCCGCGAGGGCGTCGCTGTACGCCTGCAGGTCGTCCATCTTCGCCTGCAGACGCCGGATGCGCACGTCGGCGCTCCGCGGCAGGCCGAAGTCGAGTTCCGTGCGGAGGACTTCCACGTCCTCCTCGGGCACGTCGCCCGCGCGGAGTTCGGCGGCGAGTGCGGCAGCGACTGACCCGGAGGCCGCGGCGGCCGCCGACGCGTCGGCGTCGTCGGCGTCCGCGACGGAGTCGCCGATGTCCACGTAGTCGTCGGCGTCGGCACCCGTCTCGTCGGGGTCGACCGACTCCGCGTCGGCAGCGACACCCTCGTCCGCGTCGGCGGGTTCGCCCTCGTCCGCCTCGGCCGCGTCCGCGCCGTCGGCCACGTCGGCGGCGTCCGGAACCGTCTCGGCGACGGCCGCCGCGTCGGCCTCGACCGCCGCGTCGGCCGCCTCCGCCTCCGTCTCACCGGACCGCGTTATCGCGGGCGTCGTCTCCGCCGACAGGTCACGCGGGCCTGCGCCCTCGTCGTCAGCCCCGTCGAAGGCCGCCTCGATGTCGGCCGCGGATGCGCCGTCCTCGACGGCGGCCTGCACCTCCTCCGGACCCGTCTCGTCGACGGCTTCGACCGGCACGTCGTCGGCGTCGGCCTGCGCCTCGTCGAGTGGGTCCGCGAGGGGGTCGCTCCCCGTGTCCGCCTCCGCCTCCAGAACCGCGCCGGCGGCGTCTTCGGCCGCGGCCGCGTCGGCCTCGGGGTCGCCGAGGTTACCGTTCCCCTGCAGGGCGTCGCGGACGAGTTGACTGCGGTCCTCCCCGAGGATGTCTTCGACGCCGTCGTCGTCGTGCTCGTCGTCCTCTTTCGGCACCGGCGGGCGTTCGAGGACCGGTTCGGTGAGGAACGAGTCGGCCTCGCTCACCTTGTCGAGGCGGACGCCGTACACCGTCTCGACGGACTCGTTCGGTTCGAGCGTGCGTTCGTACTCGACGCGGTGGTCTTTGTACGCCGCCCAGTTGTCGCTCTCGAAGTCAGGGTGGAACCCGACTCCCTCCATCGGGAAGTCGTCCGGAATCTGGTCGACGATGCGGACGTGCGCGGACTCCTCGCTGTCGGATGTGATGCGGAACTTGATTGCGGGTACCGGGAACTCGTCGGCGACGAACGACTTCTCCACCTGAACGTCTCCGTTCGAGACGTACACCGGCCCCCCAACGTCGGACTCACGACTCATGTCGGTTCTTACCGAAAGGGGTGACATAAAACAACCGGGGAAAATATGATATTTGAGAAAGGGATTCTCCGCGCCGTCGACTACAGTTCGACCCGGTCGCCTATCTCGACCACTTCGAGGTGCTTCGGATACTCGTAACTCTTCGCGTGGTGGTGGAGCACCGTCGGGTCGGCGGTCATGCCCTTCCACATGTCCCAGTGACTCGGGAGGAAGCGGTCGAACTGGAGGTCTGAAGCCGTCTTCACGGCCTCGTTCTCCGTCGAGTACCACTTCGTGCGGACCGGTTCGCCCGTCTCCTTGTCGTCGATGTTGCCGACGGCGCCGAACGCGAGGACGCCCAAGTCGATGTCGTACGCCTCCCCCAGCGTCTCGAACTCGTCGGACGGTTTGGTGTCGCCGCCGTGGAAGAACGTGCCCGACTCGTGTTCGACGACGTAGGACACCGGGTGCGTCGAGTCGGGGTCGTGCGCGTGTTCGACGTGAATCGTGAACTCGCCCACCTCGAACGTGTCGCCCTCCGCGACTTCGGTGAACTGCCCCTCCCCGACGTCGTAGTCGTCCGTCCACGCCTCGTCCTCGAAGATCACGTCGAGGGAGTCGTCGGGGGCGTAGAACTGCGCGCCCGTCGATTCGAGGATGGGCGCCTGACTCGGCCCGTGGACGTGGTCCGTGTGCTCGTGCGTCGCGAGGACGGCGTCCATCTCGGTCACGTCGGCGGGGTCGAACGGCACCGGTATCATCCGGACGGTGCGCGGCGGGTCGCCGTGGCCGACGTACGGGTCGATGGCGAGCGTCGTCCCGTCGCTACCCTTCAGGAAGAAGCCGTTACAGCCGAGGTACCAGATGGACACCGTGTCCGGCGACGCGTCTTCGACCGCGCGCGGGAGCCAATCGCTCCAGTCGCTCACACTCATGTCGGTGGCTGCGTCCGGGCGGAGGCTAAGTGTTGCGGACCGGACGAACCGCTCTCAATCGGCACGAACACTCATGTGCGACGAGTGCGAACTTGGATGCGCCAGTGAGACCGACAGTAGTGTCAGTTCACAGTCGGGTTCGGGCGTCCGAACCGTCTCGGAGCGGTAACTGTGCCCAACGAACGCAACGTTCGTTGTTGGTAGCACCTCCATAACCGATAAGTGTCTAAATAATCTACCTACCACTACCGGTTAGCAAACCAATACCCGGCACAAGCTATTTATTCTTCACCCGTGTCGTTCGTCGTGTAATGTCAGTTCATCATAGACAGACCGCCGACTTCTCGGAGATGGACGCGACGATGCGCTTACTCGGGTCGTGGGACCCCGAACCCCCGGCCTCCGACCTCGACTGAGCGCGTTCGGTCGGCGACGCCCGCCCCCGCTCTCGAACCGCCCCCTCACAGACGCCGCACTCGCGGCACGTGCCGACGAACTCGGCCGTCGGTTTTTCGACTCGGTCGAACGAAACACGTACCAGCGACGCCGCCGACCGACAGCCATGCGAATCAGTATCATCGGCGGCGGCACCGTCACGGACGATGCCCGGGAGACGGCGGCCCAGACGGGTCGCGTCGTGGCCCGGCGAGGACACACCGTCGTCTGCGGCGGCCTCGGCGGCGTCATGGAGGCGGCTTGTCGCGGCGCGAAGGCGGCCGGCGGCGACACCATCGGCATCCTCCCGACGGACCGCCGCGCCGACGCCAACGACTACGTCGACACCCCCATCGCGACGGGCCTCGGCCACGGCCGAAACGCGCTGGTCGTCATGAACGGCGACGCCGCGGTGGCCATCGACGGCGCCGGCGGCACCCTCTCGGAAATCGGGTTCTCGCTCGTCTTCGACCGACCCGTCGCGGGATTGGGGACCCACGAGGTGCGCGGCGTCGAGGCGTGCGAGACGCCCGCTGAAGCCGTCGAGTACGTCGAGAGCGCGGTCGACGGCTGAGCGAACGCGGTCCGGGAGCGAGCGTCTTCGGTTCTGGCCGCTGACACCACGAACGACAGAACCGAGACCCGAACCGAACGAAACGGTGACGGAGACGACAGAAACGTCGCGAGAACTAGCGCGCCGCGGGCGTCAGCCTCGGCGTCGCTCCCAGACGCGCGCCGCGATGGCGCCCATGCCGAACGTCCCGAGGACGAAGTTCGTGAGGTCGCTGACGACGGGAATCGCCGTCAGCAGGGCGACGACCACGGCGCCGACGGCGACGCTGGTCCACAGCGACGACCCCTCGGACCACCCGGTGGCGACGGCACCGACGGTCACCGTCGCGAGGACGTTCGCGACGAGGCCGACGATGGCGAGGAGGAACGCGCCGGGGACGAGGACGACGAGGCCAATGATGGTGATGGCGAGCAGAACCGCCACGACGAGAGTCGCTATCAGCGTCGCGATGCCGAAGACGAACGACTCGACCGGTTCCGAGCGGATGCGCCGGACGATGGCTTCGGAGTAGTCCGGGGCGACGCCGACGACGATGGCTCCGAGGACGAGGTTGACGGCCAGTCCGGCGACGAAGGCGAGGACGGGGCCGAAGACGGGTCGGCGCGGCGTGTCGGGAATCGACTGGGCGGCCGCCGGGTCGGCGACGAGGCAGCCGAGTCCGACCGCGAGAGCGGCCGTGAGCGTCACTATCGAGCGTCTGTGTGTACTGGAGGGCACAGACGGAGAGACCGCAGAGGGAGATAAAGAGCTTGTGGAGCTCTCAGCGAGCTACCAGGTGCCGTGGAACGTGTCGAACTCCAGCGCGTCGAGGGGTTCGTCGCCGACGGCGATGCGGTACTCCTGCGGCGTCAGCATCGGCTTGTGGAAGCGCGGACCGTCGTCGGTGGTGATGCGCGGACAGCCGGTGTTGACGAACGCGTCCATGTCGAAGTTGCGGAGGCGGTCCGGCGTCACCTCGTCCATCGTGATGAGGTAGGCGTCGTCGTTGTCCGCGATTATCTGCTCGGCTATCTCCATGCGGCCCTGACCGATCTTCGTGCAGAAGATGACGCCCCACTTCTCGGCGTCCATCGCCTTGTGGACGGAGGCGTAGCGCTGCTTCATGAACTTCTCCGTGTCGGCGATGGTGACGACGTTGTTCACGGGGTCGGCGATGACCACCTTCTTGTCGGGGTGTTCCATCGCCAGTCCGAGCGGGTGGAACTTCCCGCCGCCGACGTACAGCACCTGGTCGGCGTCGATGTCGGCGGAGGCGTAGTTGCAGCCGAGCACCTGCCCCTCGTGGGAGAGTCGGTCGTCGCCGCGGCGCGTGTGCACGTCGTAGCCGCGCTCTTCGAGCCAGTCGCACATGTCCTCGAAGCGGTTCATGTGCTGGGCCGTCGTCACCAGTCCCACCTCGTCGCCCTCCAGTTCCGCCAGCGACTCCTCGAGGATGGGGAACGGGTCGACGTTCGAGAACAGCGGGACGTAGATTATCTTGTCGGACTCCTTCATCGGCGAGTGCCCGAAGTGGACGAACACGTCCGTCCGGCGCATCAGATAGGTGTCGAGGTCGCAGGCGCCGTAACAGGGCTGGCCCGACAGCATGAACGTCACGTCGTCGTCGCACAGGGCGCGCAGGTCGTCTGCGACCGCCGGGCCGCGGCGCTTCAGTCCCTCGGGGAACTGCAGGCCGACGCGACTCGCGTCGCGCTCTTCGACTTCCTCGACGATTCGCTCGAGTTCGTAGTCCCACTCGCGGTCGTGCCGCAACGACATCCCGGTGTTTCTGAGGTCCCCCTCCGACGTCGCGTCTTGACTCATTGCACCTCTCTTGCGAGTCGGGAGGGATAACGTCGGCGGTTCCACCCCTCCGCGGCCCGTTCGGAGACGTGTGCGGCGGGCGCAGGACTCGCGACAGTTTATATCGTGGTAGGAAGTACCATAGTGTATGTCGTCAGAAGAACACGAACACGAGGGGGAGCACGAACACGAGGACGAGGAAGCGCTCACCGAGTGTCCCGAGTGCGGGGCGGAGATAACGGGCGAGGAGAGCCTCGAATCGAAGACGGTGCCCGAACTGCGCGTCGACTCCGGGTCGGTGTACGCCAAGGGCAAGAACGACCTCTGGCTGTGTAAGGGCTGCCGCGCGACGCTCGGCGTCAAGTTGCGGGAGCGCTAACCCGAACCGCCGCCCGCCGACGGCGAACGGCGTCTCGACGCGGACGTGGTCAGTCCGGCGCGGACGTCGTCGCGTTCGCAGTCGTCCGGCTCTCGGTCGCCGGCTCCGTCGCGGTTCCGTTCCCGCCGGTTGCCGCGTTTTCCGTCGTCTCGTTCTCCACCGTCGCGTTCTCCGTCGTCTCGTTCTCCACCGTCGCGTTTTCGGCCGCCCCGTCAGCGGTCGTCGAACCGGACACGGGCACGCCCGCCGCCGCGTCGGGGGCCGTCGCGTTCACCGCGCGGTCGTACCACCGAGGGCGCGAGACGGTCACCGCGTCCATCGACGCGTACTCCATCCGGTAAGACACCTCTCGCGTCTCGTCGCCGACGGTCCGGTCGTAGGAGACGATGAGCACCGACACGAAGCCGTCGGACCCGACGGACGCCTCGGCCCGGTAGTCGCTCACGTTCGCCGCGCGCGGAATCGACTCCGGCGTGCCGGTGGCGACGACGCGGAACGGGTAGCGAGTGTCGTCCACGCGCGTGACGCGGGTCCGGGAGGCGTTCAGGTATCGCTCGACGGCCGACGACGCCCGTTGCTCGAACAGGCCGTGACCGTTCTCGTCTATCCGGACGGGGTACCGGTAGAACGACTCGTTCCGCCCGTCGACCCGGACGAATATCTGCTCGCCGTCGGCATAGGCGGTGTACTGGACCAGTTCGTCGCCGTCGTCGTCGGTGTCGGTCGCGGGCGTCTCACCGGACCTCGACTCCGCCGCCCGGTCGCGGGCGTAGCCGGTGACCGTGTAGCGGAAGTGCCGGGGGTCCTCCACCTCCGCCTGTTGCCAGACGCCGCGCCAGACGCGCCCGCTCCAGTCTTCGGTTCCCGACTGCCTGAGGACGATGCGGTACGAGCGCCCGGCGACGGCGTCGGCGTGCGCGTCGGCCAGCGTCTCGGCGTCCGTCACGCCCGTCGCGCCGATTCCCGGCGGGAACAGCGTCGTCTCCGCGCCGTCGTCGGTGGGGACGGACGCGCCGACGACGACGGGGCCGGACTCGGCCTGCGCGGCGTCGTTCGCCGCCGGCGAGACGCCCGGCCCGAACGGCCCGAGAAGCGCCGCGACGACGAGTGCGACGATGACGACGGCGGCGACGCTGGCCGCCGACACGTCGCCGACCCCGGCGAGGGTGCCGTCGTCGTCGTTCCCGGGGACCGGCCCGGCGACGACCGGCGACGCGTCGAAGTGCGTCGCGAACAGTCGCTCGGCGTCCCGCCGGTCGATACCGTAGAGCGCCAGGTTCCTGAGGTCCGCGGGACCGACGAGCGTCAGGCCCTCGCGGGCGGCCAGTCGGTCGATGCGCGGCGTCGGACGCGCCGCGACGACAGCGTCCGCGTCGGCGGGGACGCGCGGGTTCCTGAGTCGCCACGCGCTTGCGACGGGTGCCAGCACGCGCCCCTCGTCGGCGAGGACGACGGCGCCGTCGTCGCGGACGGTCACCGCTCGGCCCCGACTGGCGTACAGGTCCGCGACGAACGCCGTGAACGCGTCTTCGCCGAGGCGGCGGAGCCACCCCTCGAACGTCCGCACCGGGACGGCTGGCATGTGCTCACGTAGCACGCCGAGCGCAACGACTCTTTCCCCTCTCGACGGGCGCGCGTCGCCGCCGACCGGGACCGGGCGGGTGTCGCGTCCCGGGGACGGTCTGTCAGTCGTCCCGGGGACGGTCTGTCAGTCGTCCCGGGGACGGTCTGTCAGTCCACCCCGAACGGTCGGTCAATCCATCTGCGTACGGCCGGTCAGTCCAGATGCGCCGGGCGGCAGGCGAAGTGACGGCTGCGATTGTCCGCGACGTACCGGTACACGCGGCGGCCGACCGACTGGACGGGTCCGCGAGACATCACCCACGCCAGCGGGTGGAACAGGCGGTTCTGTCCGAGCAGTTCCCGGAAGGCGTCGTAGCCCTCGTAGGTGTCGACCCCGTCGAACACGAACATCGCGCGCTCGAAGTCGACGCCCGGTCGGGACGCGTACTCGTCGGGCGCGTCGTACTGCGTGTAGAAGGTGACCGAGTCCGTCACGTCCAGCAGTTTGACGGGGTACAGCGACCGCGCGCAGAACAGGCAGTGCTCGTCGAAGACGAGGTCGAGGTCCCGGTCGACCGCGAGTCGGGCGTAGGCGCGGTCGAAGGCGGCGAACAGCGCCAGGAAGAACAGGTTGTCGACGAAGAAGATTCCCAGCAACACCACGTTCGACAGGGTGAAGGCGACGAGACCGAGGACGAACGGCGTGACGGAGAGGCCGGCGAGGACCGCGGCGAGGAACCCGAGTTCGAGGACGAGCGTCCCCACCCCACCCAAGACGCCCAGAAGGGGGTACTCGACGACGGCCAACTGGACGTCGTGCCAGGGGTAGACGTAAGACCGGACGAGGACGAGTCGTGCCAGGTTGTCGGGGGCGACGAAGCCGAGTCCGCCGCCGTCGACGACCTTGCTCACGCCGGTGCTGAAGAACAGCAGCGCGAGCGTCAGCAGCGCGTACTTCAGCGCCGGCATCCGGTACCGGCGGTCGTCCTCGGACTGCAGGAGGTCGACGAGCGAGTCGAGCGAGCGGGTCCGAACCGCTCGAAGCCCGTCCACCGAGAGCGCGTCGTCGTCGGGGTACAGGGCGAAGAACAGCAGGAGCACCGAGCCGATGAACAGGCTGTCGACCTCGCCGGTGTTGACGAGCGTCGAGCGGACGGTGGCGAGGTGGGCGAGCAGGAACGAACTCGCCACGCCGGTGACGCGAAGCCGGTAGCCGACGACCACGAGCAGCACCAGTCCGACGAGGAGCCACTTCTCGACGGTGAGCAGCCAGGGCATCCCGGTCGGAATCGCCCACTCGTACCGCGGGTTCGCCATCGCGCGGAACGGCACGTCCAGCACGCCGGCCCAGTCGTACCAGACCGTCTTCCAGACGAGCCAGCAGCCCAGCAGCAACCGACCCGCGGCGAGGTTGAGCGGCGAGGAGCGGCCGTCGTCGTCGAAGTAGTTGACGAACATCAGACGCTCACCCCCGACGGGGCGAGACTGCTCCGGTTCCCCGACCCGGTTCGGTTCATCGAGCGCGTGGGAGCCGAGCGGTTCGACGGCGGCGCCGGTGCGGCCTCACCGGAGGGGAACGACTCGAACACCAGCGTCTCGTCGTAACGGACCACTTCGGTCCCGTCCGGCGAGGTGACGAACGTCATCTCGTACATCCGCACCCCCACGAACCGGTCGTAGCCCTCGAGTAACGACGGCGTCCACACGCTCGTCAGCCCGTGGTGGGGGAATCGCAACGCGTCCGTCTGCCCGCTGACCACCTCGGCCCGGTACGCCCGCGCCTGCTGGAGGAGGTGCCGCGCCGCGGCCTCGTCGCCCGTGTCGCTGTCGTCGCTCCGTATCTGCCGAATCATCGGCCCGGTCGACACCGCGTCGAACTCGAGCGTCATGCGGTCGTCCATCTTCACCTCGTTGCCGGACGCGTCGACGATGCGTATCTCCGTGTACGTCTCCACCTCGGAGGTCGGTTCCGAGAAGTGACCCCACGAGACGAACGGGAGCGGCGCCATCGGGACGACGAAGTTGACCACCACAAGCCCGGCGAAGAAGCACCCGACAAACGCCTGCCGCGAGCGCCACCTGTCGCCGAGGGCGACGGCGGCGGCCGCGGCGATGAAGAAGCCGAAGAAGACGCCGGGCAGGATGTACGACGCGTACGGGCGGAGGAGGACGACCAGTTCGGACGGGGAGACCCACAGCGGGGTCGGCGTCGGACTCGTCACGGGCACCCCCCCGTCGCGGTGCTCGCCGCGATGTTCGGTCGTCGGTGCCGTTCGTCGCCCCGGTCTGTCGTGTCGCCGCTCCCACGCCCAGTCATGCTCGTTGAGACGGAATCACACTCTCCCTACATTGGTACTGTCCGTATAACTGACCTATAATCGGACGATACAGTCACTGGCGTCTCCCGCACCGCCCCGCTCCGTCACGCCGGCGCGTCCGACCCGGGCGGCGGTACGCGCGGCGGCGCGACCGACGCGCGACCGTTCCGCCTCCGGCAAGTTCAAACGAATCGGCTCCTAACACCGTCTATGAGCATCCAGACGGACCGACTCGACGAACTCGGGCAGGAACTCGGCGAGGCCATCGCGGCGACGCCCGAGTACGAGGCGTTCGAGGAGGCGAAGGCGGCCGTCGAGAACGACGAGGAGATACAGGCGGAGATTCGGAAGTTCCAGCGTCTCCGCGAGGAGTTCATGATGTCGCGCCAGACGGGGGAGGCGACGCAGGAAGCCCTCCAGAAGGTCCAGTCCGCACAGCAGGACCTGCACTCGAAGCCGGTGATGGCGGAGTATCTCGAGGCGCAGGCGGACCTGCAGGAACGACTCGAAGCCGTCAACGAGGCCATCTCCGAACCGCTCGCCGTCGACTTCGGCGGCGAGGCCGGCGGTTGCTGTCAGGACTGAACCGGGCGCGCTCGACGCGGCCACGACTTTTTGTACGGTGAGGGGACCAGACGCCCCATGCTCGCGATAGCCGGCGGCAAGGGCGGGTGCGGGAAGACGACGACGACGCTCGGACTCGCCGCCGCCCTCGACGGTGCCACCGCCGTCGTCGACGCCGACACGGACATGCCGAACCTCCACGCCCTCGCGGGCGTTCCGCGCGACGCCCCGTCGGACCGTCGCGGACACCCCCACCCCGACGACGAGAGCGTGACCGTCTACCCGGCCCCGCCGACCGGGGACGAGGGACGCGAGGCGCGTTCGCGAGACGCCGAGGCGCGCCTGCGACGCCTCCGGGACGTGCCGACGGAGGCGACGTTGCTCGACTGCCCCGCCGGTGCGGGCCCGGACGCCGCCGCCCCCCTCCGCGAGGCGGACGCCGCACTCGTGGTGACGCCGCCGTGCGCGCCCGCCCTGCGCGACACGGTGAAGACCGTCGCGATGGCCGACGCCCTCGGCACGCGCGTCGTCGGCGCCGTCCTCGTCCGGTCGCGCGTCGTCCCCTCGGGCGTCGAATCGCTGCTCGGCTGTTCGGTCCTCGGTACCGTCCCGCCCGCGGATCCGCCCGTCCTCGATGCCGACGCCGTGCGTCGCGCCTACCGGAACGTGGCAGAAAAGTTACAGGCTAGCAAAGAGCTATGAACCCTGACAGTCATACTCTCTGTCGTGTCGGACAGACTCTCGACTGGCATCACGGTTCTCGACCGAGAACTGGGCGGCGGCCTCCCGGCGGGGAGCATCGTCTACCTCGACGCGGACCCCGCGAGCCAGTCGGAACTGTTCCTCTACGAACTCACCGCCGTCCGCGGGACGCTGTACCTCACGACGCTCCGGTCCGACCAGGCGGTGCGGGACGCCATCGACCGGACGCTGGGACGGGCGGGGTCGCCAACCGTGCGCAGCGTGGGCGGCGAAGCGCCCCTGGACGTGGCGAATCGACTCGTCCACGACCTGCCGGAACGGGCGAACCTCGTCGTCGACGTCGTCGACGTGCTGGAGGCGTCCGACGCCGTCCGGTATCGCGCGTTCCTGAACGACCTGCAGACGCACATGGTCAACACGGGGGGACTCGCCATCCTCCACGGCATGAAGGGCGAGGACCCCTCCAACCGGAAGTACACCAAACACATGGCGGACGTGGTGTTCGACCTCCGGACCGCCGTCGACGGCGCGGAGATAGAGAACCGCCTCGCCGTCCCGAAGTTCCGCGGCGGCCGCGCCCCCGAGGAGACTATCAAACTCCGCCTCGCGGACGAAGTCGCCGTCGACACCAGCAGGGACATCGCCTGACCCGCCGGCCGCCGCCTACACCGCGTAGTAGAGTATCGTTCCGAGCGTCACCGCGAGCGTCAGCGCCGACCAGTTCCGCACGGTGTCGAACGCCCCGAGGTCGAGGCGGCGCGTGAACACGGCGGCGAAGTACGGGACGAGAGGAAGCAGGCGGACGACGTACGGCGCGTCGCGGGCGAGGACGAACCGGAGGACGAGCGTCAACCCGACCGTACACGCCGCGGCGACGGCGGCCACCTTCAGGTCGTCGGGCACTGCGAGCGTCGCGGCCGAGTCGTCGGACATCGCTGTCGAGTCAGTCGTCGCGACCGGCAAAAGAATGCGTGGATTCGCCCGCGGGGAGTTACTCTTCGTCGCCTTCGAGTTCTTCGACGAGTTCGTCGGCGTCGACGTCGACGTCCTCGATGGCTTCCTCGATGTCCTCGGCGTCGGCGCCGCCCGCGCCGCCCATGCCGCCCATCATACCGCCCATGCCGCCCATCATGCCGCCCATGCCCTCGATGGTCTCCTGGACGATGACGCGGTCGAGGTCCAGACGGTCCATGAGGTCCTGCGCAATCTGCTGCTTCGAGAACATCCACTGCTGGTTCATCGTCATCTGCTGGGTGGCCTCGATGTACAGCGTCTCCTTCTCGACGGTGACCGTCTCCGTTTCGGGTTCGGAGTCGTCGTCCTCGTCGTCGGATTCGACGACCTGCTCTTCTTCGACCTCGTCCGTCTGGATCCAGACCTCGGGTACCTGCTGGAGGTACATCCCGAGCAGACCGCCGGCCTGCTCCTCGCGGTCCTCGACGAGTTCGAGAATCTCGTACTCGTACTCGAGGTCCTCGCCAGCGAGGGGATGGTTGAAGTTGACGCGGGCGCGGCCGCCGATGATGGTCTCGACGCGGCCCTGGTCGCCGTCGACCTGCACCTGCGCGCCGGGGTAGCGGTCGTCCTCGTCGATCTTGTTCGCGCTGACCGTGCGAACCTCGTCGTCGTCGAACTCGCCGAACGCCTCGGCGGCGGGGATGTCGACCGTGCCCGTGTCGCCGACTTCGGCGCCGATCAGTTCGTCGTCCACCGACTCGAAGATGTGGCCCGCACCGACGATGATGGTTCGCGGTTCGAACTCGTACTCGTCGGTGTCTATCTCGGCCTCTTCGGCCACCGCTTCGTCGGTCGTGTCGACGACGGTGTCGTCTTCGACCGTCCGGACCGTGTAGGCGAGTCGGACGAAGTCGCCGTCCTGAATTCCGCCCTCGGTCTCCTCCTCGGCGACCTCTTCTTCGACGTCCTCCGTTGCATCGGCGTCTGCCTGCTCTTCGGCTTCCGCCTGCTGTTCGTCACTCATACGCGGTACATCTCTCGTGCGACCCTTAAGAATCACGTTTCGCCGATTGCCGATCCGGCCGAGTTCTGGCGGGTCGAACGCCCGTTTCCGAGCCGCTACCGCCCGCCCACCGCGTTCGAGTCCCGGTGTGCGACGAGCGAACGGTTTATGATGGATACCGAACAATCGTTCGTGATAGGTGAGTGTTGACATGGCGCAAGAATCGCTGGTGGTCAGCTTCGCACTCGGGGTCGCGCTGATAGCCGCCGTCGTCGCCCTCACGGGCCGGGGGTGGCGGCAGTACTCCGTCGCCGGCGGGTCGACGACGGGCGGGGGTCGGTCGGTGGTGAGTCGCGGCGCGGACAGTCCGATGGTGTGGACCGTCGCGTTCCTCGTCGCCGCCCTCGCGTTCGGCGGCGCGACCGTCCTGTTCGTCGGCGGCGCGGAGGTGTCGGGGATGGCCGGCCTCGGCGGCGGCTTCCTCCTCGCGGCGACGATACTCGTGTTCTCGTCCTACGTCTTCTACGGGACGTTCGTCTCCGCGCGGAACCGCGGACTGAAGAACGCGCAGGCCGCCCTCCTCGGCGCGTGGGCCATCGGGTCGCTGTTCGTCCTCGCCGTCGCCCTCAAACTGTTCGGAGCGTTCTGACGCGCCGGCACGCCGATGTCTCGCCCCCTCGTTCGCGCGCTCCGCCTCTGCGCCGTCGTCCTCGGAGCGGCGACGCTCTCCCGCCCGGTGGTGGCGCACGCCGGGTCCCTCGCCGGGTCGCTTCGCACGGTGCCGGCGCCGTTCTGGTTGGTCCTCCTCTCCGGCGGCGGCGTCGTCGGCGTCTCCTTTCTGTTCTCCAGTTTCGTCACCGACACCGAGACGCTCGACGCCGTCGCGGCGCGTCGCCTGCGACTCGGACTCACCGCCGTCGCCGACCGATTCCGCCCGGTCGTTCGCTGGGCGGGCGTCGCCGTCCTCGCGGGCGTCGTCTGGGCCGGTCTGACGGGGCCTCGAATCCCACTCGCGAACCTCGCCGTCCTCACCGTCTGGGTGGGGTGGTGGGCGGGGTTCACGATGTCCACCTACCTCGTGGTGAACCTCTGGCCCGTCGTGAACCCCTGGCGCACGCTGGCGCGCGGCGTCCGTCGCGTCGTCGGCACCGAACCGCGCTCTCTGCCCGAACGCGCGGGGGCGTGGCCGGCCGTCGTCGGACTCGTCGTCCTCGTCTGGGTGGAAGTCGTCAGCCCCGTCGCCTCTGACCCGCGCGCCCTCGCCGTCGCCGTCCTCGGGTACACCGCCGTCACCGTCACCGGCGCCGTCCGGTACGGACCGTCGTGGTTCGAGCGCGTCGACCCCGTCGCGCGCGTCTTCCGTCTGTACGGCCTCCTCGCGCCGATTCAGCGGACGGACGCGGGGCTGACCCTCCGCGTGCCGGGGTCGGCGCTCGTGCGCTATCCCGACTCGATGGACGGCGACGACGTGGCGTTCGTCGTCGCCCTCCTGTGGGTGACGACGTACGACGGCGTCGTCGCCACCGTCGCGTGGCAGGCGACGCAGGCGCGCGTCGCCGCCGTCGGCGTCCCGGCGTGGCTCTACAGCCTCGTCTTCGCGTTCGTCGGCTTCGCCTGCTTCCTCGCCGTCTACCGCCTCGCGGCGCGTCTCGCCCGAGCGACGGCGGACACGTACGTCACCGCCCGGTTCGTCGCCGGGTGGTTCGCCCCCGCCCTCCTGCCCATCGCCGCCGGCTACCACCTCGCGCACTTCCTCGGCTACTTCCTCGGCCTCTCGCCGGCACTCGTCGCCGCCGCGTCCTCGCCGCTGTCGCCGCCGGCGGCCGTCCCCGTCCTCGCGCTCCCCGCGTGGTTCGGCGGCGTCCAACTCGCCCTCGTGGTCGGCGGGCACCTCGTCGCCGTCTGGGTGGCGCACGCGCGGTCGTTCGACGCGTTCCCCGGCCGACTCCAACCGCTCCGGAGCCAGTACCCGTTCGTCGCCGTCACCGTCGCCTACACCGTGACCAGCCTCTGGGTCGTCGCCCAACCCGTCGCGCAGTCGCTGACCTGAACGAGAACCATGAACCAGACACAGATACAGCCCGAAACCGCCCTCGAACCGGACGAGACGCCCGTCTCGACCTGTCCGTACTGCGAGCGACCGTTCCGAACCGACCGGCTCCGCGTCCTCCACGTCGGCGAGGCGCACGCCGACGAGTGGACGCCCGCGGACCGGGCCGCCTACGAGGCGGCGCGCGAGGAGGAGGAGGACGACCTGTTCCTCTACCACCTGAAGGTGGTCGCGGCGCTCGGAAGCGTCTACGCCGCGTTCGTCATCCTCGGCATCGTCGGCTTCAGCATCGCCGGCTGATGCCCGCCTCAGTGACCAGTCTCGCCGTCTTCGGGATCCGGCAGGCGCGCGACGTGCGCGGTGAGGATACCGACGCCGGCGAGGGCGACGACGCCGCCCACCGGAACGGCCGTCTCCGTGAACCCGGCGTACTCGCCGTAGAGGAGGACCACGAGTCCGGCGCAGGTGAGGGCCATCGACGTGCCGACCGCGAGTGACTCTCCGTCCATGTCTGTGTGGTGTGTTACCTCGTAACTACAAAAGCGCTACTCCGGCTCCCCGCCCGTGGCGGCGACGGCGACGAGGGCGAAGACGGCGACGGCGACGGCGAGTCCGGGTCCGAAGACGAGAGGCGTCGAGAGCGGTCCGCCCACCACCTTCAGCATCATCACAGTGATACCGACGGCCATCGGCACCGAGAACAGGAGGGCGTAGCCGAGGGCCGTCCGGTCGAATCGGCTCCGTCGCGTCCGGGCGTTCGCGGTCATGGTCACAGGATGGAGTACGACGCCGCGAACGTGAGCGCCAACGCCGCCGCGAGGCCGATACCGACGAGGTACGTGAGAGAGCGCGGTTCCCACCGCAGGTGCTGGAAGTAGGCGGCGACGAGCACCGCCTTCATCGCCGACAGCACCATGATGAGACCGAACGCCGTCCAGTACGCGAACCCGGCGAACTCGACCAGCACCTGAATCGTCGCCGAGACGAACAACACCACGTAGATTGCCGTGTACAGTTTCGTGTTCATGTCTTGTCACCTCACAGGATGTAGAACAGCGGGAACAGGAACAGCCAGACGATGTCCACGAAGTGCCAGTAGAGCCCGAAGTACTCCACCGAACTGGCGTCGTCGAGGTACGCCCCCCGCCAGGCGCGCGCGACGAGGTAGAGCGTCACGATTAGCCCCACGACGACGTGCGCGGCGTGCAGGCCCGTCGTGAGGAAGAACGTCGACGCGCGGATGTTCGTCGAGAGGCCCAGTCCCTCGTGGAACAGGTGGTTCCACTCGATGCCCTTGTTGACGAGGAAGCCCACGCCGAGGACGAACGTCGTGACGAGGCTGGCGACCACCCCCCACCGACTCCGCTTCTCCGCGGCGACGAGGGCCAACACGACGGTGAAACTGCTCGTCAGGAGCAGGTAGGTGTTCACCAGTCCGGGCACGGGGTTCGAGGGAATCGGCTCCCACGCCGTCCACCCGAACGCGACGCGCGTGAAGACGTACGCGCCGACGAACCCGCCGAACAGCACCACGTCGCTGGCGAGGAATATCCACATCCCCACCTTGCCGTACTCCAGTCCCCCGAACGGCCACGCCTCGCCCTCGACGAGTTCGGGCCCGTGGAACGGTTCCAGCGCCATGAAGACGAGCGACCCGAGGGTGACGGTGCCGCCGAGGACGGTGGCCCCGAGGTAGACGCTCCCCATCGCACCCTCCGGGAAGGCGGCGTCGCGGAGGCCCGAGAGCCCGAAGAACAGGAAGAAGACGCCGAGGCCGACGACGAACGGCCAGATGCTGGCGTGACTCGCGTGTTCTTCGTCGTGGTGGGCGTCCGGCGGCGTCGCCGTCGCCGTCGCGACGCCGCCGTCGGACCGAACGTCCGACGAGGCTCGGGACTCGTCGGTGGTCGTCTCACCGCCGTCCGTCGCCGCTTCGGCCTCTCCGCCGTCCGTCGCCGCCCCGCCGTCCGCCGACGCCGACGACTCGCCGCGGAAGCGGAGCGACCCGTCGCGATACGTCGGCAGTCCGGGGAAGTTCTCCAACGGCGGCGGCGAGGGGACGGCCCACTCCGCCGTCGTCGCGAACTCCCAGGGGCAGTCGCCGACGGGTTCGCCGGAGAACGCGCTCTTCGTCAGGTTGTAGAACATGACGACGAACGAGAGGCCGAGGACGAACGCGCCGACGGTGGCGAGTTGGTGCCATATCTGGAGGCCGGCGGAGTAGTCGAACACGCGGCGAGGCGTCTCCCAGGCGACGAACAGCGGGAAGTAGAGCAGGTTGAAGCCGACGAAGTAGATTCCGAAGTGGAGTTTCCCGAGGAACTCGTCGTACATCCGGCCCGTTATCTTCGGGAACCAGTAGTAGAGGCCGCCGACCAGCGCCGTCACCCCGCCGACCATCACGTAGTGGAAGTGCGCGACCACCCAGTAGGTGCCGCGGAACTCGTAGTCCAAGACGATGGCCCCGAGGAAGACGCCCGTGATTCCCCCGATGATGAACAGCAACAGCGCGCCGAACACGAACAGGAACGGCGTGGTGAAGCGTATCTTCCCCTTCAGCATCGTGTAGATGAGCGCGAACACCATCAGGTCGAACGGCAGCGAGATGCCGATGGTGGTTATCATGAACAGCGTCTTTATCTGGAGGTTGATGGTCGTCAGGAACATGTGGTGCATCCAGACGACGAAGCTCTGCAGGGCGACGAGCACCATCGCCGCGATGAACCACTTGCGCCCGACGATGCGCCGACCGGTGAACGTCTGGAACACCTCCGCCATCACGCCGAGGGCGGGGAAGAAGACGATGTACACCTCGGGGTGGCCGAAGAACCAGAACAGGTGCGCCCACAGCATCGACCCGGCAGGCGACTCCAGCGCGAAGTAGGTGGTCCCGAGCAGTCGGTCCGACGAGAGGATGATGAGCGCCGCCAGTAGGGCGGCGAACGCGAACAGCATCATCCAGACGGTGAGCAGGATGGACCACGTGAACAGGGGCAACCGCCTGAGCGTCAACCCCTCCGCCCGCATCGTGTGCATCGAGGTGAGGAAGTTCACCGACGAGACGGTGACGCTGGCGACGAACAGGACGAGCGCCAACACCGCCGTGCTCGCCCCCACGTCCGGCGTGAACGTGGGGACGTTCAACGGCGCGTACATCGTCCACCCGCCGGCGAACGTGCCGCCCTGGAAGAAGGAGACGCCGAACAGGATGCCCGAGAACAGGTAGAGCCAGTACGACAGCGCGTTCAGACGGGGGAACGCGAGGTCCTTCGCCCCTATCTGGAGGGGGACGACGTAGTTGGCGAAGCCGAACGCGAACGGCGAGAGGAACCAGAACACCATGATGAGCCCGTGCGCGGAGACGGCCTGATTGTACGCCAGCGGTTCGAGCACCGTCGTCGTCGGCGTCCGCGGCGCCCACAGTTGGACGCGGAGCAACCACGCGAGGACGCCGCCGAGGACGAGGAAGAACAGCGACGTGACGATGTAGAGGATGCCGACGTCCTTGTGGTTGGTCGTGACGAACCACCGGCGAATCGTCCCCATGCCGGGGAACCCCGACTCCTCCTCGGCCGGGTAGTCGTCCGTCGTCGCGGGGACGGTCAGTTCGCTCCCGACGGCCGTCCCCCCGTCCGACCGGTGGCCGCCGTCGCCGCGGCGGTCCGCGTCGGACGCCGGTTCGGTCGCGTCGTCGCCGTCGGGGTGGTACTTCGTGTCGGTCCGTCGGTCGTCGGTGTCGTCGGTCCGGTCGTCGTGACTCATGCTCCGGCCTCCGTGGTGGCGTTCTCAGCGCTGGCGTTCCGTTCGGTACTCGCGTACCACGATTCGTACTCCTCGGGTTCCATCACGACGACGTCCGCCGTCATGAACGAGTGGCCGGCCCCGCAGAGTTCGTAACACTGCGCGGTGTAGGTGCCCGTCTCGTTCGCGCGGAACCACGTCTCCGTCTCCTGACCGGGGATGGCGTCCGTCTTCACGCGCAACTCCGGGATACCGAAGTTGTGGAACACGTCGTCGGAGGTGACGACGAGTCGGACGGACCGGTTCTCCGGCACCCGCAGGACGCCGTCGGTGGTGTGGCCGTTCGGGTAGGTGAACCGCCAGCCGAACTGGTAGCCCTCGACTTCGACCTCCATCGTGTCGTCGGCCTGCGGCCCCTCCTCGACGAACAGGAGGGTGCCGTACGTCCACGAGACGAGCGAGATGACGACGATGGTACTCAGGAGGAAGGAGGTGAACAGTTTCTTCCCCCCGCCGCCGCCCGTCGGGAGTTCGCCGAGGACGGGGCGGTCCACGTCCGCGTCGTATCCGTTTCCGGCGCGGTACTTGTACGCGTTGTACAGCATGTAGCCGATGACGACGACGGCGACGACCGCCCCGAGGAGCAGGAACACCTCGTAGATGCTCCTGAACACGTACGCGCGTGTCCCCCGGGGAACCAACCCCGACTGCAAGAGGACCGGGACGGCGTCACCCGCGGTACCGTGGTACATGTGAACTCTTGTCGATAATTATTATTAATCGTATTTATCTATTGCGTGGCGACCGGCCCGGACGACGCCGGACCGGCCGCTATCGAAGGGCGGCCGAGAGCGAAGACGGAACGAGGAGAACCGAGCGCGCGGTCAGACCTGATGCTGCGGGATGCCGGTCGTTCGGTGGAGGACCACGCCGAGCGTCAGTCCGTACACCCAGTGTGCGAGGAGCGAGAAGAGGAGGAAGACGACGACGGTGACGGCTGCCGCGTCGGGCCAGAAGGCCGGGACGAACCCCGTCCAGAAGAACGTCGCGAACGTCGCGCCGCGGAGGTACCGCGGTTCCGCCGGCGGGAGGAACGCGCCGAGGACGAGGAACGTCAACGGCAGGACGATGGTGCCCCCCAACCCGAACAGGAGGACGCCGAGCGCCAGCGTCGGTTCGAGGCCGAAGAAGCCCGCGAACCCGGCGAACTGGGTTATCGGTTCGGTCTGGAACAGCCCCAACAGCCCCGGGACGCCGACCAGTACCGGCAGCATCAGTACCGTCCCGGCGAAGCCGCCGAGCATCGCGACGAGGACGACGTTCCTCGTTATCGGTATCTCGAACGACTCCAGCGTCTCCTCGACGCCGACTGACTCTCGTTCCGTGAGTTCTCCACTCATGGTATCACTTGTCACGATAGAGTGTAGCAGATGATAAATGATTACATTTGTAAGATGATGAGAATCGGGACCGGCTCGACGGGAGGCGCGGGGCGGGTCGAACGGCCGACGACGACGGCAGAGCGCACACCTTTTGGTCGGGCGCGGAAAGCCTGCGTACATGTACGAAGTCGAGGTCAAACTCCCCGCCGACCACGAGGCGGTCCGCGAGCGACTCGTCGACGCGGGCGCGGCCCACGAATCGAGCGTCACGCAGCGTGACACGTACTACGGCGCGCCGCACCGCGACTTCGCGGAGACGGACGAGGCGCTTCGCGTCCGCCGCGAGACGCGGTACCCCGGCGAGACGACCGACCCCGACGAGGGCGACGGGTCGGAGACGACGACGAAACTCACCTACAAGGGACCGCGCGTCGACGCCGACTCGAAGACGCGCACCGAACACGAGACGGTCGTCGGCGACGACGAGAGCGCCGACGGCGTTCTCTCGGGACTCGGCTTCGAACCCGTCGCGACGGTGGAGAAAGAGCGCGACTTCTACCGCCTCGACGGCTACACCGTCACGCTGGACGCGGTGACGGACCTCGGTGAGTTCGTGGAAGTCGAGACGGCGGCGCGGTCCGAAGACGAGATAGACGCCGCGCGCGACGGCGCGTTCGCCGTCCTCCGCGACCTCGGCCTCGACCCGGACGACCAGATTCGCACCTCCTACCTCGGCCTCCTCCTCGACGACTGAGCCGCATCGCGGCGGGGTAATGCCCCATAGTAATACTTCGGTGGCCGATGTTTTCCGCAAGTTATAGCACCGAGTGGGTCCGAGGGGCAGTCAATGACCGAGCGGAACATCAAAATCGAGGCGGTCGAGCGACTGGCCGTCGAAGACCAGAGCGTCGAAATCGTCGAGCGAAAGGGCATCGGCCACCCCGACTCTATCGCCGACGGCATCGCAGAGAACGTCTCCCGCGCCCTCTCGAACCTCTACCTCGACCGGGTCGGTAAAGTCCTCCACTACAACACCGACGAGACCCAACTCGTCGCCGGCGAGTCCTCGCCCGCCTACGGCGGCGGCGAGGTCATCGAACCCATCTACATCCTCCTCGTCGGGCGCGCGACCAAGAAGTACGACGGGAAGAAACTCCCCGTCGACGCCGTCGCCCTGAAGGCCGCCCGCGACTACCTCCGGGAGAACATCCCCGAACTGGAGTTCGGGACGGACGTCATCGTGGACGTGAAACTCGGCGAGGGGTCCGGCGACCTGCAGGACGTCTTCGGCGAGGAGACGGCCCAGATTCCGATGTCGAACGACACGTCGTTCGGCGTCGGCCACGCCCCCCTGACGGAGACCGAGAGCATCGTCCTCGACGTCGAACGGCAACTGAACGGGCCGTACGCCGAGCGGCACCCCTACCTCGGGCCGGACGTGAAGGTGATGGGCAAGCGCGAGGACGACCAGATAGACATCACCGTCGCCGCCGCGATGGTCGACAGCCACATCGACACGCTGGCGGAATACAAAGACGCCGTCGAACACGTCCGGGGCTACGTCTCCGACGTCGCCACCAAACACACCGACCGCGGGGTGAACGTGGACGTGAACACCGCCGACGACTACGACGAAGGGTCCATCTACCTCACCGTCACGGGCACGAGCGCAGAGATGGGCGACGACGGGTCCGTCGGGCGCGGCAACCGCGCGAACGGCCTCATCACGCCCAACCGCCCGATGAGCATGGAGGCGACGTCCGGGAAGAACCCCGTCAACCACATCGGGAAGATATACAACCTCCTCTCGACGGACATCGCCGAGGCCGTCGTCGCCGACGTGGACGGCATCCGCGACCTGCAGGTGCGTCTGCTCTCGCAGATCGGTCGCCCCATCGACGAACCGCACGTCGCCGACGCGAAAGTCGTCACCGACGAGGGCGTCGAACTCGGCGACATCGAGGCCGACGTCGAGGCCATCATCGACGAGAAACTCGCGAACGTGACGAACGTGACGCGCCGCGTCATCGACGGCGAGATGTCGACGTTCTAGGCGTAGTACCGGCGCAGTAACTTCTCCGCCGCCTCGCGCGTCTTCCGGTACTGGCGGTCCCCCTCCGGCGTCCGAACCGCGTAGTCGTAGCGGCGACTGTCGGGGACGTACCAGCGGTCCGCGTGGTCGCGCATCACCTGCGGCAGGTCGGGGTCGTCGGGGCCCCCGTCTCTCGCGACGCCCGTCGCCGAGGGCGACTCCTCGGGTTCGTCGCCGGCGTCGCTCTCGGCGCTCGCGTCGCTCCCGTTACCGAGGGCCACCTCGTCGCCGGCCTCCACTTCGTCGCCGGCACCGGCCCCGTCGCTGCCGTCCTCGCTTCCCGTCTCGGACCGGGGCGCGACGAGGAGTTCTTCGGACACGGCCGGGTGGCCGGTGGGGATGCCGCGGGTCGCGTCCCGGCCGTGCGCGGACGCCGCCTGCTCCATCAGAATCGACTGCATGTTGACGACTGGTTCGCCGTCCGCGGGGTGTTGCTGGTCGTACGACCCGTCCGCGTTCATCGTCCACCGCTTGCGGTTGTCGGTCATCGACAGTTCGAGGACGAACCGGAGTTGCTCGCGGATGTCGCGGTCCTCGACCGGCGCGACGGCCTCCACGCGCTTGTCGAGGTTGCGTTCCATCCAGTCGGCCGACCCGATGAACCACGCGGGGTCGCCGCCGGCGTCACCGGTCGCCCGCGAGGGCGGGGGGCTCCCGCCGTTCTCGAAGTAGAAGATGCGCGAGTGTTCGAGGAAGCGGTCCACGACGCTGTGGACGGTGACGTTCTCGCTCACGTCGTCGAGTCCCGGGCGGAGGCGGCAGATGTCCCGCACCACGAGGTCGACGTCCACGCCGGCCATCGACGCGCGGTACAACTCCTCGACCATCTTCGGGTCCTCCAGTCCGTTCACCTTGACGACGATGCGGGCGTCCTCGCCGTGTAGCGCGTACCGGGCCTCCTTGCGGATGTAGCGGGTGAACTCCTCGCGCATCGTCACCGGCGCGATGAGGAGTTTGCGGAACTGCTCGTCCAGCGAAGGGCCGGTGAAGAAGTTGAACACCTTCACGAGGTCCTGCCCGATGTCTCGGTCGGCCGTGAGCAGACCGAGGTCGACGTAGCCCTTCGCCGTCTCGGAGTGGTAGTTGCCGGTGGCGACGTGCGAGTACAACTGCACGCCGTCGTCCTCCTCGCGGACGACCAGCGCCGTCTTCGTGTGCGTCTTCAGGCCGATGGTGCCGTAGGCGACGTGGATGCCCTCCTCCTCCAGTCGGCGGACCCACTCCAGGTTGTTCTGCTCGTCGAACCGCGCCTTCAACTCGACCATCACCGCCACCTGCTTGCCGTTCTCGGCGGCCTCGATGAGGCTCTGGATGACCTGCGAGTCCGAGGCCGTCCGGTAGATGGCGGCCTTGATGGCGAGGACGTCGGGGTCCGTGGCCGCCTCGTCGAGGAACCGCTGGACGGTGTCGTCGAAGGAGTGGTACGGGTGGTGCAACAGGATGTCGTCGCGGCGAATCTCCGAGAACACCGTCGGCGTCGACTCCGCCGACACCTCGGTCGGTCCGGTGCCGCGTTCGAGTCGCGGGTGCAACTGCGGCGTCCACGAGTCGAGTTTCAGGTCCGGTCGGTCGAAGTCCACGAGCGACATGAACTCGCGGTGGTCGAGGGGCCCGGGGAGACGGAACACCTCGTCCTCGGCGATGTCGAGTTGCTCCCGCAGGAGGTCCACCACGACTTCGGGGGCGTCCTCCTCGACTTCGAGGCGGACGACGGTGGCGAAGCGGCGTTGCTCGATGACCTCCTGAATCATGTCGATGAGGTCCTCGGCGACTTCCTCGTTCCGCCGCACCTCCGCGTTGCGCGTGAGGCGGAACACCGTGGTGTCGACGACTTCGACGTTCGGGAACAGGAGGTCGAGGTTCGAGCGGATGACCTCCTCCAGCAGGACGTACTCGTCGTCGTCGACTTCGACGAGTCGCGGGCGGTTCTGCGGAATCTTCACGCGCGTGAACGTCGGTTCCTCGCCGGCGTCGGGCCGCGTCATCACGGCCAGCGAGAGGCTGAGATTGGAGATGAACGGGAACGGATGCGCGGGGTCGAACGCAAGCGGCGTCAGCGTCGGGAGGACCGACTCCTCGAAGTACTGTCGCATCCGCTCCCGTTGGGACGCGGTCAGGTCGTCGTAGCCGTGGACGTAGATACCCTCGTCGGCGAGGGCGCCGCGAATCTCGTCGAGGTAACACTCGGCCTGCGCGCGGAACATCGGCCGGGCCTTCTCCAGCACCTCCGTCAACTGCTGTCTCGGCGTGCGACCGTCCACGGTCTGTTCGGTCACGTCGGCGTCTATCTGCTGTTTGAGCCCGCCGACCCGTTTCATGAAGAACTCGTCCATGTTCTTCGTGAACAGCGAGAGGAAGCGGACGCGTTCGAGGAGCGGTTGCCGGTCGTCCAGCGCCTCGTGGAGGACGCGGCGCTGGAACTCCATCTCGCTCAGTTCACGGTTGAGGTAGAACTGCGGGTCGGTCAGGTCGACGTCGATATCGTCCGGTTCGTACGGTTCGATTCCCAATGTATCTTCCATCAGCGGAGTTCGGCAGTAGATGTTCGAACGTACGGCACGTTTTCCGCGGTCACTCGTTACGAACCGATGACCACGACCGCATTAAGCGTTTTATATTGGTAACCTATGCGCCACACCTTGATATTAGTTCACAAACGTGGAGTATATAGACGCACGACCCCGTCGGGGTACGCCGGCGACGCGTTCGACAGCAGTTACTTTACCGCCGGCCGGGAACGGCGACCATGCAGAGTCGATACGACGCCGTCGTCGTCGGCGTCGGCGGCATGGGAAGTGCGACGGCGTTCCACCTGGCGGCCCGCGGGGCGGACGTCCTCGGACTGGAGCGCTACGACATCCCGCACGAGAGGGGTTCCTCGCACGGGGTGACCAGAATCATCCGGAGAGCGCAGTACGAACACCCGGCGTACGTCCCCCTCGTCGAACGGTCCTACGACCTGTGGCGGGCGTTGGAGGAGCGAACCGGACGCGACCTGCTCTTCGTCACGGGCGGCATCGACGCCGGACCGCCCGACAGTCAGGTGTTCGACGGGTCGCGGCGGTCCTGCGAGGCCCACGGAATCGACCACGAACTGCTCTCGGCGGCCGAGGTGAACGAACGGTTCCCGGGGTACGACCTGCCCGAGGGCCACCGCGCCGTCTACCAACCCGACGGCGGTTTCCTCGTCCCAGAGCAGTGCATCGTCGCCCACGTCGAGGCCGCGCAGGCCGAGGGCGCGGAGATTCGGGCGCGCGAACCGATGCGGCACTTCGCGCCGTTGCCCGACGGCGGCGTGCGGGTGACGACGCCGAAGGGGACGTACGAGGCGGACCGACTCGTCGTGACCGCGGGCGCGTGGGCGCCGAAACTCGTCCCCGAACTCCGCGGCGTCGCCGTCCCCGAACGGCAGGTGCTCGCGTGGCTTCAGCCGACCGACCCGGCGGCGTTCGACCCGGAGAACTTCCCAGTGTTCGTCCACGAAGACGGTGACGCCCACTACTACGGCTTCCCCAGACACGACGTTCCGGGCTTCAAGTTCGGGCGCTTCAACCACTTCGAGGAGACGGTCGACCCCGACGAGATGGACCGCGAACCGCGCCCCGCGGACGAACGGGTGCTCCGAGACTACGCCGAACGCTGCTTCCCGACGGGGGCCGGGCCGACGATGAAACTCGCCACGTGCCTGTTCACCAACACCCCGGACGGCCACTTCGTCCTCGACAGACACCCCGACCACCCGCAGGTCACCGTCGGCGCGGGCTTCTCGGGTCACGGCTTCAAGTTCGCGAGCGTCGTCGGGGAGGTACTCGCGGACCTCGCCCTCGACGGGACCACCGACCACGACACCGACCTGTTCCGGATGGACCGGTTCTGAGTGCGGACCGGGAGGCGTCATCGGTCGCGACTCGGCCGAGACGCTAGCCTCATATCGGTGGACACAGTAGCCCGTCTGTGACCGAAGCGGACGCCGTCCTCGTCGGATTCGGCGAGTTCGGAACCAAGAGCAGCGAGGTGCGCGCGAAGATGGCCGACCGGTTGGCCGGGAGCGTCCGCTCACTCCTCGAAACCCGCGGCATCGCTGGCGAGGTGGACCGGCGGTGGTCCCGTCTCGTCGTCCGCACGCCCCGTCCGGAGGCCGTCGCCGAAGCGGTGGCGACGCTCCCCGGCGTCGCGTTCGCCCGCCCCGTCCTCGTGGTCGAGGCGACGCGGGACGCCGTCTTCGACGCACTCCGAACGCTCGCCCGCGACCACGGACCCGAGGAGTCGTTCGCCGTCGACGGCACGCGGGTCGGCCCCGCGGACAGACACGCGTTCTCCGGTCGGGACCTGAACGTCGAGGGCGGCCGACTCGTCGAGGAACTGACGGGCGCGCCCGTCGAGTTGGACGACCCCGACCGGACGTACCGAATCGAGGTCCGCGGCGACGACGCGTTCGTCTCCACCGTCCGGTTCGAGGGCCCGAACGGGCTCCCCCTCGGCACGCAGGGGCGCGTGGCAGTCCTCGTCAGCGGCGGCATCGACTCGCCCGTCGCGGCGTGGCGACTGATGCGTCGCGGGTGCGTCCCGCTACCCGTCTACGTGGACCTCGGCGACTACGGCGGGGCGGACCACCGCGCCCGGGCGTTCGAGGTGATACGGACGCTCGCCGAACGCGCCCCCGGCGAGGACGTCCGCCCCCGCGTCGTGGACGGGTCGGCGGTGGTGGACCGACTCGTCGCCGACGTCGGCGACACCCGCATGCTGTCGCTCCGCCGGGCCATGCTGGTGATGGCGGAGGCAGTCGCCCGACGGGACGGCGCCCACGCCGTCGCGACGGGCGAGTCCCTCGGACAGAAGTCGAGTCAGACCGGCGCGAACATCGCCGCGACGGACGCGGCGGCGACGATCCCGGTCCACCGCCCCCTCCTGACGGCGGACAAGTCCGACATCGTCGCCGAAGCCCGGCGAATCGGCACGTACGACGACTCGACGCTCCCCGCCGGCTGTGAGCGTGTCGCGCCGGCGCACCCGGAGACGAACGCCTCCCTCGACGCGGTGGTCGACCGCGAACCCGACGAACTACTCGCGATGGCGCGCGACGCCGGCGAGTCCGCCTCGGTGGCGGACCTCGACTGAGCCGACCGCGGCGGTCCGGCGGTTGTGTGAGTATCTGTCCCGTGCCGAGAGATAACTACACGAACGTACGTGTTTTCCAATGAACGACCGGTGTAAAATGGATTTACATAGCTGAAGCGCGTACGTTCGTCCGATGACAGAGACTCGTCGCCCCTCCTCCTCGAACGCCGGTGCGGGGTGGACCGTCAGGCAGGTCACTCCCCGTGCCCGGTGGCGTCGCGGGAGCGACACCTGCCCGGCGTGCGATGCGACCGTCGAACTCGACGACGCCCACTATCAAGTAGAACTCGACCGCGAACGTCCGCGGACCCGCCGCGAGAAGTTGACGCGGGAGCGCAGACTCCTCTCGTTCTGTGACGAGACGTGCGCGGACGAGTGGGTGTCGACGTTCGACCGCATCGACTGACGGCGCGGCCGCCGCATCGGAACCGATAAAGCCCGCCCGCGTCAGGTGACCGAACGTGACGCGGGTCTGTTTCGTCGGGTCGCCCGACGTGAACGTGCAGTACGAACTGCTGTCGAGAGACACGGCGCGGGCCGCCCTCTCGACCTACGAGATTTACGACCCGTTCGAGAACTCGCTTGCCGTCGACACCGTGAGCATCGGCGCCGCCGTCTCGCTGTGTAACGACCTGAACTGGTATCTCGTCCGCTTCGTCGACCACGTGTTCGTGATGGAGCCGAGCATCTCCGGCGACGAGTGGCTCTCGCGCCGCCTCGCGGAGGGCGTCCGCGACGGCGACGTCCGCCCGGAGGAGACGAAGGAACTCCTCGCCGTCTACGGCGTCGAGGACGGACGACTGGTCGAACCGATGTACGTCTCGCGCCGCCCGGACGGGTCGATACCGTCCTACGACCTCCGCGACGTGGCGGAGACGGTGGTCGTTCGCGTGGCCGAGTCGGAGTTCGGCGGGTAGTCGGCGGGTCGTCGTCGCGGCCGGGCGGACAGTCAGACGCGCCTATATCTTTTTTTCCCAGAGCGCAGAAGGGACCCGTATGCAGGTCCCCCACGGCGCGACGAGACGCGAGACGACGCTCGACGGTCTCCGCATCTCCTCGCTGGTCGCCGGAGAACCGTCGGACCCGTCGGTCGTCCTCGTCCACGGCGGGGGACTCGACAGCGCCGAACTGTCGTGGTGCGAGCTGATACCGGCGCTGAGCGACGATTACCGCGTCTACGCCGTCGACCTCCCGGGGTACGGCGACAGCGACCCGCCCGAACGCGTCCCGACGACGGACTACTACGTGCGCGTCCTCGAACGGTTCCTCGACGCCGAGGGCGTCGAATCCCCCGCGCTCGTCGGCGCCTCCCTCGGCGGCGCCATCTCGCTCGGCTACGCCCTCGAACACCCCGACGACGTGTCGGCGCTGGTCGCCATCGACAGTTACGGGCTCGGCGGGTCGGTGCCCGGCGGTCCGCTCGGCGCGCTGTTCGTCCGCCTGCCCCGCCTCTCGGAGTGGTCGTGGCGCGCCACCGCGCGGAGTCGGACGCTCGCGTACTTCGCCGTCCGCGCCATCGTCGCCTACGGGAACGTCCGGCGACGCGTCGTGGACGAGGTGTACGAGGCGGCCGCCGAGAACGACGGGAGCGCGTGGCGCGCGTTTCAGCGGGCCGAAGTCGGCTTCACCGGCCCCCGGACGAACTACGTGGACCGACTCCCGGACCTCGCGGTGCCGACGCTGTTCGTCCACGGCGAGGACGACAGGTTCGTCCCCTCGGCGTGGTCGGTGCGCGCGGGGTCGCTGGTGCCCGACGCCGAGGTGCGAATCCTCCCGGAGTGCGGTCACTGGCCGCCCAGAGAACAGCCGCAGCGCGTGAACTCGCTCGTCCGCCTGTTCCTTCAGTCGAACATGCCGGTGGACATGTAGCGCTCGCCGCTGTCCCAGAACACCGTGACGACGAGGGGGCAGTCGTCGGCCGACTCGGAGCGGCCGGGGCCGCCGTCCGCGCGGGCGTCGCCGTCCTCGGGCACGTCCTCGACGACGTAGCGTTCGGGCGGTTCGGGGCAGTTCGCCTCCGGCGTGGCGAGTCGTTCGGCGACGCGCTTGGCCGCGAGGTTCGACGCACCCGAGGACTGGCCGACGAGGATGCCCTCCTCGCGGGCGAGGCGGCGACACTCGGCCTCGGCGTCTTCGAGCGGGACCGTCTCCACGTGGTCTATCAGGTCCGTGTCGAGGTTCGGGCTGACGAACCCCGGTCCCATCCCCTGGTAGTCGTCGCTGCCGGCCTCGCCCGTCGACAGGACGGGGTTCTCGGCGGGTTCGACGGCGACGACCTCCATCTCGGGGAACTCCTCGCGGAGGCGACGGCCGTTGCCCGAGAGCGTCCCGCCGGTGCCGACGCCGGCGACGAGGGCGTCTATCTCTCGGTCGCCCACCTGTTCGAGAATCTCCTCGGCCGTCGTGCGGTAGTGCGCACGGGGGTTCGCCTCGTTCTCGAACTGACGGAGTTGGGTCATCCCCTCGGCCTCCAGTTCGTCCGCTCGGTCCTTCGCGGCGGAGATGTCGCCCTCGACGAGTTCGATGTCCGCGCCGTAGGCGCGCATTATCTCGCGTCGCTCCTTCGAGGCCGACGCCGACATGACGATGGTCAGGTCGTACCCCTTCGCGGCGGACACCATCGCCAGTCCGATGCCGGTGTTGCCGCTGGTCGGTTCGACCAGTCGGTCGCCGGGCGCTATCTCGCCGGCGCGTTCGGCCGCCTCGATCATGGCGAGTGCCGGGCGGTCCTTCGCCGACCCGCCGGGGTTCTTCGACTCCACCTTGGCCGCTATCGTCGCGCCCTCGGGCGACGACACCTCGACCAGCGGGGAGCCGATGGTTTCGAGAATGTTGGCGTCCATCGTCGTCCGGTAGTAGGTTCGGCCCGAAAACGGTGGCGGACGGGGGCAAGAGACGCCGATACCCGCCGCGGCCGGTACGAATCCGCGTCGCACCGCGCGACGGACGGCGAACCTCTCCGCCACCGCGCGCTTTACGTCGCCGCGGCCGCTACCCGGTCGCATGGCCGACGCCGAATCCGGAACGCTCGACACGATGCAGCCGAACCCCGCGTGGGACGCCGCCTCCTACGAGGACGCAGTGGACGCCCTCGCCGAGGACGGACTCGTCTTCAAGGTGTGGGGCGGCGACTGGTGCAAAGACTGCCGCACTCAACTGCCGGACTTCGCCGCCGCCCTGCGGGCCGCGGAGGTACCCGAGGAGAACGTCGAACACTACCCCGTCGAGAAGGCCGACGACGGCAGCAAGGTCGGCCCCCTCGTCGAGGAGTACGACGTCGAACGCATCCCCACCGTCGTCGTCGAACGCGAGGGGAAGGAAGTCGCCCGCTTCGTCGAGGAGGAACGCGTCTCCGTCGCCGTCTACCTCGCCCGACGGCTCTCCGAGTAGCGCGTCTCCAGCCCCGTCCCCGCTCCGGACCTATCTACCCCTCCCCTCCACAGATGCCCGCAGACGACTTCGAAGGCACGCACACGCTCCTGAGCGACGACTACGCCGGCGCGCTCGCGCGAACGGTCGACTCGCTGGTCCCGTACGCCGACCGAGGACTCGTCAGACTCGACGAACCGTGGCTGGAGGAAGAACCGGACGGCGAGGACTGCCGCGAGGCGTGGGAGGCGGTCCGCGACCGGTTCGAGCGCGCGCCGGACGACGACGCGAGTTCCCGAGAAGCGTGGCGCGTCGAACTCGTGGACGACGGAACGGGTTTGGATGCACTTTCACGTCTGGTCGAACTGGCGGGCGGCATCGCGGGCCGACACTTCGTCTTCGAGGTGGAACTCGCGCGCGAGGGGCGGACCGCGCTGAGCGCGATGCCGCACCACTCCGACCTCCGAGCCGACGCCGACGCGCTCCCCGAGGCGGCGTTCGCGGCCGCCGAAGACGCCCTCTCGGGCCTCGACGCCTGCCTCGTCGCCGACGACCCGGTCGCCGAGTGGGTCGCCCGCGACCGACGGTGGAGCGTCGGTCCGGCCGTCTGCGAGGAGACGCTGGACGAACGGCGGGCGAGTTGCTACGGCATCGCCAATCTCCGCGGCGTCGCCGTCGCCGCCGACGGGACGACGCTCCGACTGTCGTGGGGACTGGACGGCCCCGTCTCCGACGACCCCATCGGGAAGGCGCTGACGTGGACGATGGAGAAACTGTACCGCCCGCCAGCGGCGCTTCCCTGTGGAGACGCCGAACGGGCGGAGCGAGTGGCGACGTTCCTCGCCGAGACGCTCCGGCGGTTCGACGGCCGAGAGATACGCGGCGAGGCGTGAGCGACGGCCGGACGAGCGGGTCAGTCGAAGTCCGCGTCCACGTCGTCCAAGTCCACGTCCGAGTCGAGGTCCACGTCCGGGCCGCCCTCGAACCACGAGAGCGCTTCCTCGACGGAGTGGGCGGGCGGCGAACAGGCGCGGCCCTCGCAGGCGTAGACGGTCGGTTCGCCGTCGCGCATCTCCCGGCCCCGCCAGACCGGCGGCACCTCGTCCAGACTCAGCGCGTCCAGCCACGGCGACAGGTCGTCGTCCGTCGGCGGCCGAACCGAGAGGACGGCGTCGGGCACGTAGCGTTCGGCCAGCGACCGGCGGAACGACTCGGGCAGGCCGTCGGCCGCGACGACGACTTCGGACCCGCCGCGGGCGCGCTTCTCGGCAGCCAGCGCCAGCGAGACGTGTTCGAGCGGCCGGCCGCGGATGCGGTCGGCGTGCGTGTCGAGCACCGTCCCCGCGACGGCGGCGAAGTCGGCGTCCGGGGCGAAGGCGTCGAGGTCCGACAGCAGGGAGACGGCGACGCCGACGCTGGACGGCGTCGACTGGTCCTGTAGCTCCTGCGGCCGGGTGACGAGCGCTTCGCCGTCGGCGGGGGTGAAGTAGAGCGTCCCCGCCGCCTCGTCGTAGAACGACGCGACGATTTCGCGGGCGAGGTCGACGGCGAACGCGAGGTGGGCCACGTCGCCCGTGGTCTGGTACAGGTCGAACGCGCCGCGGGCGAGGAAGGCGTAGTCCTCGAGGTAGCCCGCACCTTTCACGTCGCCGTCCTTGAACCGGCGGGAGAGCCTCCGCTCGTCGGCGTCCCAGAGGCGGTCGCGGACGAACTCGAGCGCGTCGGCCGCGAGTTCGGCGTACTCGTCGCCGAGGACGAGGCCGCCGCGCGCGAGGCTCGAAATCATCAGGCCGTTCCAGCCGGCCAGCACCTTCTCGTCGCGGGGCGGCCGCGTCCGCGACTCGCGGGCCTCGAACAGCGTCTCGCGGGCGGCGTCGAGGTGGTCGACGACGTCCTCGGTCGTCAGCCCGTGCGCCTCGGCCACCTCGTCGACCGGCGTCGAGACGGTGAGGACGGTGGTGCCGTTCTCGAAGTTCCCGCCGGACGTGACGCCGTAGTAGTCGCAGAACACGTCGGCGCGCGTCTCGTCGGCCAGCGCATCCCGCACCTGCTCGGGGGTCCAGACGTAGAACGTCCCCTCCTCGCCGCCGCTCTGCGCGTCGAGCGTGCTGTAGAACCCGCCGTCGGGGTGGCGGAGTTCCCGCGCGACGAAGTCGAACGTCTCGCGGGCGACTTCGGCGTAGTCCGCGCGGCCCGTGAGGCGGTGCGCGGCGAGGTAGGCGCGGGGAATCTCGGCGTTGTCGTACAGCATCTTCTCGAAGTGCGGGACGGTCCACTGTCGGTCGGTCGCGTAGCGGTGGAAGCCGCCGCCGACGTGGTCGTACAGGCCGCCGTTCGCCATCGCGTCCAGCGTCTCCATCGCCACGGCGAGCGGTTCGTCCTCGCCGGAGTGGACGGACGACCGGAGGAGGGCCTCGACGCGGCCGGGTTGGGGGAACTTCGGGCCGCCGGAGCCGAAACCGCCGTACTCGCGGTCCGCGCCGCGGATGGCGGCCTTGGCCACCTCGCCGAGAATCTCGGTGCCGGGCGACTCGCCCGGGTCGTCCGGCGTCTCCTCCAGTTGGTCGCGAATCGCGCTCGTCCACTGCTCGGCGCGGTTCTCTATCTCCTCGCGGTCGTTCTCCCACGCGTCGGCGAACGACCGGCAGAGGTCGAGGAAGCCGGGGACGTTGCCCCTGTCCCGCCGTTCCTCCTTCGGGAAGTACGTGCCGACGTAGAACGGCTTGCCCTGCGGCGTGAGCCAGACGGAGAGGGGCCACCCGCCGCCGCCGGAGACGAGTTGGCAGATGGTCTGGTAGATTCGGTCCAGGTCGGGTCGCTCCTCTCTGTCCACCTTGACCGGGACGTACGACTCGTTCAGCACCTGCGCCACCGCCTCGTCCTCGAAGCTCTCGTCGGCCATGACGTGACACCAGTGACACGCCGAGTAGCCGACCGAGAGGAAGATGGGGCGGTCCTCCTCGCGGGCGGCCTGCAGGGCCGTCTCGTCCCACGGTTGCCAGTTCACCGGGTTGTCGGCGTGTTGCTGGAGGTACGGGCTCTGCTCGTCGGCCAACCGATTGCGCCCCAACGCGTCGCTCATACCCGAAGGACGGTGCCGCGGCGACTAAAGGACCGTGGAGACGGCGACTCGGTGCGCCGCCGGCGGGTCGGCCGCGTCAGGGCGTCAGGGCGAGGAGGGTCGACCGGCCGTCGGCGAGGTAGGCGGTGTCGGCGACGCCGACGGCGTCGAAGACGGTGTCGCGGCCGAACGAGGCGGTGGCCTCGCCCGCGGAGTCGACGGCGTAGACGGTCTTGAACGGGTCGTCGGCGTCCTCGGCGGTGATGGCGGTGGCGACCAGCGAGTCGTTCGTCGCCGCCTCCGGCCACGCGTTGTTCGACGGCGGGGCGAACGTCCAGCGTTCGCCGCCCGCGGCGTCGTACGCCGTCGCGGCGTCCTGCCGGACGCCGGACCGGGTGTAGAGCGTGTCGCCGTCGGGGTCGAAGAGCAACCACTGCCCGTAGTCGTCGTCGCGCCAGACGACGGTGCCGTCGGCGTCGACTGCGACGACGGCGTCGCCGCCGGCGTACAGTCGGTCGCCGGCGAGGCGGAGTTCGTGGACCGGCGCGTCGTACCGCCAGTCCACGTCGCCGTTCGCCGCGACGCCGGACAGGGTCGCCCCCTCGTCCTCGCCGGTGAGGACGAACGCTCGGTCGCCGGCGACTTCGACCCGCGTCGCCGGGCCGTCGCCGACGGTGAAGCGCCTCGCACCGTCGCGGCCGAGGGCGACCAGTCCGCCGTCGGTGGCGACGACGACGCCCCACTCGCCGACGGCGACGTCGTCGACGGCGGCGAACGTCCGTTCCCACGCGACCGTTCCGTCGGTGGGGTCGACCCCGTAGACGACCGTCGTGAGCGGTTCCTCGGGCGTCTGATGGCTCATCGGCGTCTCGTCGGCCGGCGGGAAGAACTCCAGACCGGTGGCGACGAGGAGGCCCGCGGAGACGCCCGCGACGCCGAGTTCCCGGTCGCGTTCCAGCGACCACCGTTCGTCGCCGGACGCCCGGTCGAACGCGTGGAGGGCGGTCCACTCCCGTTCGTCGGCCCGGCCGGCCACCGCGTAGACGGTGTCGCTGTCGAGCGTCACGCCCCACCCGCCGCGGGCGATTCGCTGGTAGGAGGCGTGGGACCCGCCGACCGCCTCGCCGTCCATCGGCGTTCGCCACCGGACCGACCGGTCGCCGGGGTCGACGGCCGCGACGGCCGAGTCGCCGCCGTCCCGACTCAGCGTCACGTACAGGGGCCCGCCGGCGTCCGCGGCGTCGGCGGCGTCCAGACCCAAGACGTGCCAGTCGTCGAACGACAGCGTCCAGTCGGGCGACCACGTCGGTAGGTCGCCGGGCGTCGTCGTCGGGGCGTCGTCGGCCCCGTTCGGGGCCGATTCGGTCGCGTTGGCGGTGTCGGCCGAGGCGGTGCCGTCGCCGCGGCGTGGACTGCCGACGCACCCGGTCGTCGTCGCCCCCGCTATCGCGCCCGCGCCCAGTCGGAGGAAGCGTCTGCGAGAGACCATACACCCCGTCTCGGAGGGACCAGAAAGGGCCTTCCGGTGAGTGAAAGGGGCGTTTGAGAGTTCCTCGCGCGGGCCGGGACGCGGAGTCGCGAGCCCCCGCCGGCCCAAGAATATGCACGAACGTGGTCAGAACCGGTCGTGAAAAGAACAACCTTTACACTCTCGTGCGAGGTGGCTTCGCGTATGACGGAGACGGCGCTTCTCGTCGGCGGCGGCGGCCGCGAACACGCCATCGCGCGTGCGTTGACTGCCAGCCCCGACTGCGAACTGTACGCGTGTGCGAGCAACCGCAACCCCGGCATCGCGTCGCTCGCGGCCGGGTTCGAGCAGGTGTCGGAGACGGCGGCCGACGACATCGTCGCCTACGCGACCGAGGTGGGCGCGGACGTGGCCGTCGTCGGCCCCGAGTCGGCCCTCGAAGCGGGCGTCGCGGACGCCCTCGACGACGCCGGCGTCTACACGTTCGGCCCGCGGGCCGACGACGCCCGCATCGAGACGGACAAGGCGTTCCAACGGGAGTTCATGGCCGAAGAGTCGATTCCGGGCTGCCCCGACTTCGCCGTGTTCGAGGACACCGAGGCCGCCTGCGAGTACGTCGACGACTACGACGGCGACCTGGCGGTCAAGCCCGCCGGTCTGACCGGCGGCAAGGGCGTGAAGGTCACCGGCGACCAGGTGACGAAAGAGGAAGCCAAAGCGTACCTGCGCGACTCCGACTACGACGAAGTCGTCCTCGAAGAGCGACTCGTCGGCGAGGAGTTCACCGTGCAGGCGTTCGTGGCGAACGGCGACGTGCGCCCGACGCCCGCCGTACAGGACCACAAGCGCGCCTACGAGGGCGACGAGGGGCCGAACACCGGCGGCATGGGCAGTTACAGCGACGCCGCCGCGGAACTGCCGTTCATGTCGTTCGACGACTACGCGGCGGCCGTCGAGATTCTGGAAGCCACCGTGGCGGCGTTGGACGACTACAAGGGCGTCCTCTACGGCCAGTTCATGCTCACGGCCGAGGGCGTGAAGGTGGTGGAGTTCAACGCCCGGTTCGGCGACCCCGAGGCGATGAACACGCTGCCCGTCCTCGAGACGCCGTTCCTCGACGTGGTGACGGCCGGCCGCGACGGCGACGAACTGCCGGAACTCGAGTTCGCGGGCAAGGCGACGGTGTGCAAGTACGCCGTCCCCGACGGCTACCCGGCGGACCCCGATTCGGGGGCGCGCATCGAGGTGGACGAGGAGAACGTCGGCGACGCCCTCCTGTTCTACGCCAGCGTCGACGCCCGCGAGGACGGCCTCTACACGACCACCTCGCGGTCGTTCGCCGTCGTCGGCGTCGAAGACACCATCGAGGCGGCCGAACGGTCGGCGGAGGCGGGACTCGCCGCGGCGGGCGAGGGCCTGCGCGTCCGGCACGACATCGGTAAGCCCGAACTCGTGCAACGCCGCATCGACCACGTGGCCGAGTTGCGCGACGAGTAACCGCCTTCTCGGGGGCTGACAATCGGGCGTCGGATTGTTGCTCCGGCGCGACGAACGACGAGTCGGTGGTCGCGATGGACGACACGCGCGGCGTCGACGACGGCGGACGCAACGACGACAACGGACGTAGCGACGGCGACGGCGGACGCAACGACGACAACGGACGTAGCGACGGCGACGGCGGACGCAACGACGACAACGGACGTAGCGACGGCGACGACGGACGCGGGCGGGACGGACAGGTCGCCCGACTCCGCGGCCGCGGCGTCGGTTCGCCGTGGGCGTTCCCCGTCGTCTATCTCGGTTGGACGTACGCCTGGTGGGCGCTCGTCGTCGCTTCCGGGGAGTCGGTGTGGTCGTTCCCGAACGTGGCGTTCTTCCTCGTCGGGGGTCTCAGCCCCGTCATCGCCGGACTGGGTCTCACGTGGCTCGCCAGCGGACGGACCGGACTCCGTGACCTGTGGCGTCGGCTGACCGACGTGCGTCGCGTCCGTCCGCGCTGGTGGGCGGCGGCGCTGCTGGTCTACCCCGCGCTCAACCTCGTCGTCGCCGGCGTGGGCCTGGTCACCGGCGTCACGGACGCACCGCTCGAAGTCGCCGGCCTCGACCGCCTCCTCGACCCGATAGGGCTGTTCGGCCTCCTCGCGTTCTCGCTGCTGCTCCCGTTGCCCGAGGAAGTCGGCCTGCGGGGGTACTGGCTCGACCGGCTTCAGGCGCGGTGGACGGCGCTCGTCGCCAGCCTCGTCCTCGGGGTGACGTGGGCGGCGTGGCACGTGCCCCTGTTGTTCATGGAGGGGTACTACAGCACGACGACGTTCCAGCCCGAACCGGTCCCGTTCCTCGGGAGCATCGTGTTCGGCGCGGTGCTCTACACGTGGCTGTACAACAACACCGGCCGGAGCCTGCTGGTCGTCGTCGCCTTTCACTTCTCGGGTAACCTCGCCGGTGAACTCGTCGGGCTGACGCCCGCCCTGTACGGCTACGGGTTCGCCGCGACGGCCGTCGCAGCGCTCTTCGTCACCGTCTGGTGGGGCGGGGGCACGCTTCGGCGCGGGGAGGAACCGGTCTCCGACCCGGCGTGAGGCGGCCCCGGGACGCGGAGCCTTTTATCCGAACGGGACCAATCGACGGCCGTGAGCGACGACAACGACGCGGCGGGCGGCCGACACCACCGAGTGCAGCGCCATCCGACGCCCGGACCGCTGAACTCCCTGCAGTACTGGACGGACGCCAAGCCCGTCTGGCGAGTCGTCCTGAACTACCTCCTCGTGTGGGTGGCGCGTATCGCCCCCTTCCTCCGGTGGAAGAACTGGGCGCTGCGCCGACTCGGCGTCACCGTCGGCCGCGGCGTCTCGTGGGGGCTGGAGGCGACGCCGGACGTGTTCTGGCCGGAACTCATCACGCTCGGCGACGACGTCATCGTCGGCTACGACTCGGTCATCCTCTGTCACGAGTTCCTGCAGGACGAGTACCGCACCGGCGAAGTCGTCGTCGAAGACCGGGCGATGATCGGCGCGAAGGCCGTGCTCCTGCCGGGCGTCCGCGTCGGCGAGGGCGCGCAGGTGGCCGCGAACTCCCTCGTCACGCGGGACGTGCCGCCGGGGACGACGGTGGCGGGCGTCCCCGCGCGGCCGATGTCGGGCGCGGAACTGGACGACGGAGACGACGCGGACGCCGGAACCGACGCGGGCGACGGCGCGTGACCGTCGCCGGGACGCGGTGACTCACGCCCGGTGGAACGCGTAGTACGAGAGGGGGAGTGCGACGAGGAGCGACGGCCAGAACCACCGCACCTGCGTGAGTGGGTCGGGCGGGGCGAAGACGGCTCCCGCGACGAACGCGGCGGCGACGGCACCCGCGGCCGTGCGCGCCAGTCGCTCGCGGTCGGTCGGCGGGCCGCGCGCGCCGAGTCGGCGGCGGACGAGGAGGTAGACGAGGGCGAACGGCGAGACGGCGCAGACGACGGCCCAGAACCGCGCGTGGTCGCTCCCTCGGGCCGCTGCGTCGGCGAAGACGGCGTACGCGAGTGCGACGCCGCCGGCGGCGGCCGCGACGGCCGCGAGACCGAACCCGACGAACGCGACCGGTCCGGGTTGGAGGAGCATCCTCAGGGGCGCGTGAGCCGAATCTTGAAGACGGCGCCGCGGGGGTCGTTGTCCTCGACCCAGATGTCGCCGCCGTAGCTATCGAAGACGCTGTCGGCGAAGAAGAGGCTGATGCCCGTCCCGTGGTGCAGTTGGTCGTACTCCTCGCGCCCGAAGATGAGGTCGCGTTGCGACTCGGGGACGCCGGGGCCGTTGTCCGCGACGGCGAGGACGACGTGGTCGTCGCGTACCTCGACGGAGACTTCGACGACCGGGTCGTCGGCGTCGTTGTGCGCGACGGCGTTCTCCAGAACCGCCTCGACGGCGGCCGACAGCAGGTCGTCGGCGCGGACGACGACTTCGGGGAACACCTCGAAGTTGAACTCGGCCTCGGGGAACTCCTGCATCACCTCGACCAGCGTGTTGTTGAGGACGATGTCGAGGCGGACCGGGCGGTTCGACGCGTCGTGGGACCGTTCCAAGAGGTCCCGCAGGTCGCGGGCCCGTTCGGTCTTGTGGACGATTTGGAGTATCTTCTCCTGCGCTCGCTCCAGACTCTCGGCGGCCTCGTCGCTGGACGTCTCCGACTGCGCTCGCTGGACGTGGCCGTACATCACGTTGAGTTCGTTGCGCAGGTCGTGTCGGAGCAGTCGGTTCAGCACCTCCGAGGCGTTCTCGTACTGCTGCTGTTTCGTCGTGTCGACGAAGATGGCGACGGTGCCTTCGACGGTGCCGTCGACGACGATGGGCGCCGCGGAACCGCGGCCGTACACCTTCTCGCCCGACCTCGTCTCCGCGACGAACTTCCCGGACCACGTCTCGCCGCGCGAGAGGTGGTCGACGATGTCCTCGTAGATGCGGTCGTCGCCGGAGATGACCGCCGCCGACTCGCCGACGAGGTCACCGGAGTCGTAGCCCAGAAACTGCAGACCGCTGGCGTTGACGTCGCGGATGACGAAATTCGTGTCGGCGATGAGAACCGGAGCCCCGGTGCTCCGGAACGCCTCGCGGTAGACGTTCCCGCCGAGACGGTGTTCGTCGTCGGAACTCCAATCCACAGCACTACCTCGTACTCGGAGTATTTCATTCTCCGGGTTTGACCGGTCGGATCAGAGACGGGGAATCTTGCCGCGCAACTCGAAGATGCGCTGGTAGTACGCGGCGACGACGCCGCGAATCTCGCCGAAGTCCCGGTCGCGGTCGGTCCGACCCCACTCGTCGTGTAACTCGACGCCCAGAACGAACTGCCGCGCGAGTCGCTCCGCCTCCTCGTCGGAGCATCCCGGAACCATCGCCCGCACCTTCAGGCGGTGGGCCGCCAGCGCCGTCCGTCGCCACCCGGCCTCACGCTGACCGTGTCGCCGCCAGAACTCCGTCTGTCGGCGCGCGTACGTCTCGTCGATGCCCGCGTCCGAGCAGACAGCGGACAACAGGTCGCGAACGTCGTCCCACCGCGGGTCGTCGAGAACGTCGGCCCCGCGCGGTGCCGGGCCGCACGTCAGGACGAGGTCCGACGGCAACTGGGACCGGTCGGCTTCGACCGCCGCCCAGTTCTCTATCTCGTCCTGCAGAAAGAGGGCCTGGACGAACGTCTCGCCGGCGCGTTCGGCGTGCCGCCGGGGTCGGCCCGGAAACTCCGCACAGAACACGGTCGACATCGCCGTCGTCGCGGTTTCGGCCGCGGTCCGCGCGCCGTCGGCGTCGCCGCACAGCAGACAGTCCTCTCGGAGGTCCTGGTGGAAGAACGCGTCGAGCAGTCGCTCGCTGACTTCGCGGGCGGTCGGCGAGACGTCTGCGACGTCTCCGAGCGGGAGGTTTCGGCTCATGGCGACATCGGGGACCGTAGCACGACTATTCATCAGTCTATACAGGTCTCGTATCAAAACAGTTTCGGGGAGAGATGTGTCACCGCGCCAACGTCATCGGAGGCGGACGAGCCCCACCTCGAACACCTTCCGGTTGGGGACGATGTACTCCTCGCCGTCGTCTTCGATGTGCGTGACGAACAGGTCCACCTCCTGGACGATGCCGCCCGTGTCGCCGACGCGAACCTCGTCGCCGATGGCGTACGGTTGCGTCAAGAGGAGGTACGTCCCCGCCGCACCCGACTTGAGCAGGTCCGCGAAGGCGATGCCGCCGAGGAAGACGATTGCGAACAGGTAGGCCGCCAGGAGGACGACCAGCGCCAACGTCGCCACCCCGAGTTGCGAGAGGGCGATGAGGAACGCGAGGAAGAACACGGTGTACTTCGCGGCGGCGGGGATGACGCCGACCTGCGGGAGTTTGACGCCGCGCAGTCGCTCTTGGACCAGCAGTCCGACCTTGTCGCCGACGACGATACCGACGATGAGGATGACCACCGCGAAGAACAGCATCGGCAGGAACTCGACGACCTGACTCCAGAACCGGTCGGCGTAGTTCACGTTGGCGATGGACAACGCGGCGAGGACGGCGACGCCGACGACGAAGTAGCGGACCAGCCAGCCGAGGAGTTCGACCGTCGAGGTGTCGAAGTTCCGCGCCGTCCGCTCGAACGCCGTCCCCTCGATGGCGTCGGGGACGCCGAGTCCGTCCAGAACGCGGCGGGTGAGCGTGCCGAGGACGATGGCGACGACGAAACCGGCGACGAGGACGACCAGTGCGAACCAGACGTCTCTGGGCAGCAGGTCGGTGAGTTCGGCGAAGAACGAATCCGCGGGGTCGCTCTCCGCCTGCAGCAGTGTCGCCGCGGGCGTCATCAGTAGTCCTCCGGGTCGATCTCCAGAATCATCTTCCCACCCTTGAACGCACGGACCAACCCGTCGGACTCGGAGAGGACGATGGTCGTCGAGTTCGTGTCGCGAGTGATAGCCGCACCGGCCATGTGCCGCGCACCGAGTCCCTTCGGAATGTCGACGCCCTCGGCTGCGGGTTCGAGGTATCGGTAGGCGCTGACTATCTTCCCCGAGTCGGAGATGATGAACGCGCCGTCCAGTCGGGAGAACTCCTTGAGCATCACGTTCACGATGGGGTCGCCGACGTGGACGTGGGACTTCTCGAACGGGTTGTACGACAGCGGTCGGGACTTGTTCATCACCTTCCCGGCGTCGCCGACGACGAACAGGGCGCCGACGGGCTTGCCCTTCTGGCCCTTCTTTCCGAGTTCGATGGCCACCTCGAACACGTCGCGGATGACGCTCGGGTCCGCCCGCGAGTTGGCGAACAGGTCGTAGATGCCCGAGCGCATCTCTTCGGTGACGCGGACGCGAATCACGGCGTCGTGGTCACCGCCAAACACGGCGACGTTGCAGGCGACGACGTCGTCCTCCTCGACGACGCCGTTCCCCATCGCCCCCTCGATGCCGAAACGGATGCGGTCGCGGACGTTGTCGAACTCCAGGGGGAGTTCGATGTACTCCGCCGCGTCCACGGTGTTCTCGGGGGCGACCACCACCACCGGAGTGTCGAGGCTCTCGTCCTCGAACTGTTCGTAGTACGAACTACTCGGCGAGAAGACGAACAGTGCGTCCACGTCCGCCACGACATCATCGAGGAGGTCCGATAGCGCCACCATCAGTCAATGCTCTCCTGCAGTGAGAAAAAGACTTGTGGGACGTTCTCGGGGGTGATAACGGCTGACGCACGTCGGACAACTGTCGTCGCGTTCGAGCGGGACGGCGGCGAGAGCTGTCAGCGAAGGCGAACGTGCGGGTCTGCCACGTGTCGGGCGTCGAAGTTTCGGGCGGCGGGGTTCGAGCGACGGCGACGGCCAGAGGTGCGGGACCTGATTCGAACCGGAGCGAGAAATGCTCGCTCACTCCGTTCGCTGCGCGTTCCTTGCAGGGTTCGAATCCGCTCGTATCGATGGCTCTCCTCACTGACGTTCGGAGAAGCTATGCGCGGGACCGGATTCGAACCGGCGGACTCCTACGAGACAGCGTCCTAAGCGCTGCGCCGTTGGCCAGGCTTGGCTACCCGCGCGCACTACAGCGTATCAGGAATCGAGGTAAGAAACTGTCGTTCGCGGCCGACAACGACCGAACTGAGCAAGCGTCAAGTGCGTCCGCGCGGTGCTTCAGGTATGTATCGCGCCCGGGACAGAGTGGACAACGAGGAGTGGTTGACGCGCATCGAGGAGGGGGCCGACCGCCTCGAACTCGGGTCCGAAGCCCGGTCGTACGCCGGCGACATGTTCCTCTCGGAGGTGCCGGAGGAGGACCGGTCGAAGCGCGCCGTCGCGGCGGCAAGCCTCTACGCCGGCGCACTCATCGCGGGTGAGGAACGGTCGCAGTCGCGCGTCGCCGACGCCATGGACGTGACGCGACTCAGCATCCAACAGCGCTGGAAGGAGATTCTCGAGACCAACGGGTTCCGGCCGCCGACCTGGTGAGTCAGGCGTCGTCGGCGTCGGGACGGGTCGCCTCGCGACCCTCGCGTTCGGGCGTGCGGTTGCCGTGGCGGTCTATCTCGCCGCGGACGATGCGCGTCGAAGAGATGCGCTGGCCGTCCTCGGCGGGGACGTGGTCGACGACTTCGATGTCCAACGGCGGCAGGTCGCGTTCCTCGCGTATCTCGTTGATGCGCGCGCCGCCGTCCTTCGTCTCCGGGGAGACGATGAGCACGTCGAAGCCGGGTTCGGTGGCGATGCCGGTCGGTTCGGTCAGCGTCCGAATCTCGAACTCGCGGTCGTACTCCGCCGCGAACGGCTCCAGTTCCTCGACGAGGTCGCGCTTTCGCTCCTCGAACGGGCGGACGTACCGGTCGACGTGGCGGGTCCGCGGCGCGAGTTCGTCGCTCGTGAGACCGACGGTCACGTCACCGAGTTCGAAGGCCCGCTCGAACAGCGCGAGGTGGCCGTCGTGGACCGGGTCGAAGGTCCCGCCCAGCGCGACGTTCATATCCGGGCGTCGGCGGCTCGCAACTTAAAAAGGTCGGCTTCGGGACCGCCCCGCGTCGGGGCGGACGTCCCCGTCACTCCTCCGGTTCGTCCCGGACGGTGATTCGGACCGGTTCCACGTCGCCCGCCTCGTCGTCGCCGAGGAGTCGCCGGTCGAGGTTGAACACGGTGTTCAGTTGCGACTGGACCTGACCGACGGCGCTCCGGACGAGTTCGCTCGGCGCGATAGCCGTGTACTCGTAGGGGTTGTTGCCCGCGCCGGAGTTCTTCCGCTTGCGTCGGTCCACCATCTCCTCGTCGTGGAGTTCGGCGAGTGCCTCCCGGACGGTACTCGGGTAGAGGCCGGTGCCGTCGGCCACCTCGTCGCTGGTGGAGTGGGGGTTCTGTCGGAGGAAGACGAAGATGCGGGCGCGCGTCTCCGTGTCGAGCAGCCACGCCAACAGGTCCACGACGTTGTCGTCGAACTCCGAGACGGCGCGGTCGGCCTCCGCTTCGAGTCGGTCGCGCGTCGACGCGCCGTCCGCGTCGTCCGCGGGGTCCGCGGGGTCCGTCACCGGCGCGTCGGCGGACCCGCTCTCTCCGGGGTCGTCTGTGGGGTCGTCCGTAGACATATGTTCTATCACACAGGTCAAAACGGGACGGTGAAAAACCTTTCCGAACGCTCAGTCGAGGCAGAGCGCTTCGCAGAGGGCGTCGAGTCCCTCCTCCTCGTGAATCCGCCGCTGTCGCTCGGTGCCGCTCTCGGCGTCGAACAGGCTTCGGAGTCCGTCCACGCCGAGTCGGTCGCACTCGTCCGCGACGAACCGCTCGAGCGTGACCGTCGATTCGCCGTCCGTGCCGACGAAACTCGCGTCGTGACCGTGCCGCGTGGCGCGCCACTTGTTCTCGTCGAGGAGTTCCCGGCGAATCTCCGTCCCCGTCTCGCCGTCCTCGTACCGGGCGGCCAAGTCGAGGACGAGTGCGTGGACGTACTCCACGAACGCCACCGTCACCGCGGGGTCGACCTGCGCGTCGGGCGTCCGGACCTCGACGGTGCCGTGGCCCGTGTGGGGGCGCACGTCGTACCAGAGTTCGCCGCGGTCCTCGATGGAGCCGTGTTCGACCATCCGACGCTCGAACGTCCGGTACGCCTCGAAGTCCTCGAACCGAGAGGGCATGCCGGTGTTCGGCAGGTTCTCGAAAATCTTCGCGCGGGCCGAAGAGAGACCGGTGTCGAAGCCGTTCCAGAACGGCGAGTTCGCCGACAGCGCCAACAGCGGCGGGAGGTACCAGCGTATCTCGTTGGCTATCCACGTCGCCTTGTCCGGGTCGTCGACGCCGACGTGGACGTGCAACCCGGCCGTCGTGTTGCGGTGTTGCGGGTACTGGATGCGGTCGAGTTGCGACTTGTAGCGCGGCTTCGTGGCGTGGTCGAGTTCGCGCCACTTCGCGGCCGGGTGGAGGCCCGCGGCGGCGACGCGGTAGCCGTGGTCTGCCGCGTGGTCGACGAGTGCCTCGCGGACGGCCCGGACGAGTTCGTCCACGTCCGCGGGGTCGTCGATGAGCGGCGTCTGCGTCTCGACGGTGAACTTGAACAGTTCGTGGTCGATGCGGTCACCGAGAAGCCCCCCGGGCGGGTCGTCGTAGACGAGTTCGGAGATGCCCGAGGCCGGGTAGCCGTCGCTGTCCACGATGTAGAACTCCTCCTCGACGCCGAGGGTACCCATTCGGTCGAAGGCGTCGGCCGACCCTAGTTCCATCGCAGGGTCGTTCGCGGCGGTCGATTAAATAGGTCGTGGACCCCGGCGACCCGTGCAGCAACCGCGAAATCGGCGGACAGAACGCCTGTCGCAGCGACTCTCCGATGCAGCGCTCACTTCGGACGGGCCACGACGCCGAGGTGGTCGTCGTGGAACCGGTCGAGTCGCGTCGTCTCCAGCACCTCGTACGAATCGCGCAACTCCGCGAGGACGTCCTCGAACACGTCGTCGGGGTCGGCGGTCACGTCTTCGCTCCGCGCCTTTACCACCGCGAGGAGGCGGCCGTCGTCTCGGAGGAACCGCCGGTTCCGATTGGCGACGGTCGCCTGTCCCCGCGTCGCCACGTCCTGCACGATGCAGTCGAGGTCCGCCTCGACGACGTGCGCGTACGTCTCGGGCTTTCGCGCGTCCTTGAGGAGGGGAAACAGGTTCTCCCGGTCCTCGGCGACGCCGAGAAGGTCGCGGACCGGCCGCGCCGCGAACTCGACGGCGTACGTCGGCCCCGCGAAGTCGGCGACGTGCGAGACGGTCGTTCCCGACGCCGCACCGAGGTACAGCACCGTCTCCCCCCCGACGAGACCGGTGTCCATCCCGTACTCGAACATCGCGCCGAGTTTCGACCGCCCGGCGTCCCACGCGCGCCATCCCTCGGCGTCCCGCGGTTCGCCGTACACCGTCTCGCCGCGCGTCGAGAGTCGCTCCCGACCGTCGAACGGCCGTCGCTCGACGCCGTCGGGCAGGTCGGTCATTCGCCCACCTCCCGCGCTCGAATCGTCTCCATCCGCTCTCTGAGTTCCTCGTGAACCTCCGGCTTGTACTCCCCGGAGTAGTGGTCGATGCGGGCCGCGATGGCGAGTTTCCCCGCGAACGCGCGCGCCGCCGACCCGCGGTGGTCGGGGTGGGTGCCGCGGACGTAGTCGTGGACGTAGATGACGCCGTGTTTCGGCGACGACGCCCGACCCTCCAGATGCGCGAACAGGGCGTCCTCGGCTCCCAGCACCTGAACGGTGCCGGACGGCATCTTCGCCAACCGCTCCAACCCGCCCGCGAGGGCGACGAGGCGGGCCGCGAGGACCGGGCCGGCCATCTCCGCGAGATTCGGGGCCACGGCGGGCGCGCGCGCCTCGACGAACGCTCGCAGGTCGTCGCGTTCGTCCGCGAGGTCCGCGACGCGGCGGGCGTACGAGACGACGCGCTCCTCGACGGGCGTCTGCGGCTCTCTGTCCGCTACCTCGCGCGCGCCGTCGACGCCGACGCCCGCGTCGTCGTACAAAGTTCCGGCCCACTCGGCGAGGCGTTCGGCCAGTTCGTTCGCGGTGCGTTCGGCGTCGTCCATCGCGCGGACGGCGTGCACGAGTTGCCTGTCGTCGGCTCGTTCGCGTTCGCGGACCGCCTCGGTCGCGGCCCGGAGCGTCGCCTCGCGGAGGCGGTCGTAGTACGCCGCCTCGGAGTCCGCGTATCCCGATTCGACGGCGAGTGCGGGCCAGTCCCGCGGTTCCTCGCTCTCGCCGTCGGCGACGGCCGCGCTCGCGCCCTCGACGTCGTCCGGCTCGATTCCCTCGAACCAGCCCGTCCCTTCCGGGGCGGTTCCGTCGTTCATACGTTCACGCTCGCCTTCGACCGGTATATCCGTCCCGGTACGGCGAGTCGAGGCCGTTCCGGTTACAGACGAACCCCTATGGATGCAGATATGTGGCAGCGCTGAATACGAAGACTGCCGCACTAACGAGGCTCCGTTAAATTCTCGAGACCTACCTGTGGGATGTTGGGAAACTTTCTCGTCGTCTGCGGGGCGGCGACTGTGGGCGAGAGTCAGTGGACGAGTTCGGTGAACACACGTTCTTCGGCTTTCCGCAGGTGCTCACTGACCGTTCCGGGAGTAATCCCCACGACCTCACCGATGTCCTCAAGGGACGCTTGGCGAGGTTCACTGTAGTAGCCCAGATCGACCGCTGCCTCGAGCACTTCCTTCTGCCTAGCCGTAATCATTCTGTCGAACGATGAGTTATTCGCCTCGTAATCACCCATCTTGAGAATGTCGAACGTGAACTGTTCCATCTCGTCAACGTATTCGTACAGCTTGCTGAATGCTTCGTCAGTTCCCAAGTAGGTGATTTTAACTTGGTTATCGGAGGTAAATCGAATCGGTGTTTCAATTACCAGAAGCGATTTTCGTTGCAGTTCGAGCCCCCGGCGAACCTCTTCTGTCGGTTCAAACTGACTCACGGCCATCCAGCGGTCTTTTCCGGCGGTGAGATAACTGCTGACGTAAGAAGAGTCCTCCATAATTTGTTCGTACCGTTCCTTACTGCCGCTTGCCTCGGCAAATAGGAGTACAGTGTCGTCATCGAGCAGTTCGATATGATGAATGGCCCGCCGTTTGATCGACGGGGCGTCTGCCAGTGCCGTCCCGAGCGGATGGAACGCGCCCCGTCCACCCGGTTTGACTAACACAGTGAGATATCGCATAGAAGTATCAAATGTGCGCAGAATTAAACAACCAGGGCTCACCGCCATTTAAACTACACCACGGGTGAGGCAGTATGCCTACTGCACTACACCGAAAACTAGGGCCTGTGGACGATGCAACGCCAACAACGCTCGACCACTGAGCAGTTCATAAACGAGGTGGTCTCAGCCCTCCCCGATAAGACCGTTCTCGGGCGTGATTCACACGAGAACGCCCCCGCACTCGTGATCCGTGCCGACCAGGTCCAGAAGGTTCTCTCGACACTTTACTCCGAGGTCGGACTCGATCACTGCTCGTGTGTGACTGCTCAGGAGTACGACGACCGCTTCGAGACGGTCTATCACCTCACCAGTTACGACGATCGGACGCGCGAGTTGTCCGTTGTCGTCCCGACGACGAAGGACGGCCCGGTCAGTGAGTCGGCTGCACCGGTTTACCGGACGGCCGAGTGGCACGAACGAGAATCCTACGACCTCGTAGGTATCGAGTACGAAGGTCATCCGGACCTCCGGCGCATCCTGCTCCCGGAGACGTGGCAAGGTCATCCGCTCCGCGAAGATTACGGTCGGAACCAGTCTCAGATCGTGGCGCTCCCCGCGCACGCCAACCCTATCCAGAACGACAGTCGGCAGGGTGATACGATATTCCTCAATATCGGGCCTCACCATCCGTCGACCCACGGCGTGCTCCACTTAGAGGCAGTTCTCGACGGCGAGCAGGTGGTGGACGTCGAGCCGGATATCGGCTATATCCATCGGTGCGAGGAACAGATGTGCCAGCAGGGGACGTACCGGCACCAGATTATGCCCTATCCCGACCGCTGGGATTGGGGCGGGGCGGGGCTGCTCAACGAGTGGGCCTACGCTCGCGTCGTCGAGGACCTGGCCGATATCGACGTTCCCGAGTACGCTCAGGTCATCAGGACGATGAGCGCCGAACTGTCGCGCATCCTCTCGCACCTGTTAGCTACTGCCATGTACGCACTCGACGTGAGCGGTGAGTTCACCGCCACGTTCATGTACGGCTTCCGAGACCGGGACGCCGTTCAGAACCTCTTGGAGGACCTGACCGGCCAGCGCATGATGTTCAACTACTTCCGCGTCGGCGGTGTCGTCTGGGATGTCCCCGAGCCTCGAGAGGAGTTCTTCGAGGACGTGCGTGCTTTCACAAACAGCCTACCACAGAAGCTGGAAGAGTATCATAACCTGCTGACTAGCAACGAAGTCTTCCAAGTTCGTTGTGTGGATACTGGTGAGCTACCGCCACAGGTCGCCAAGCAGTACGGGGCCACCGGACCGGTCGCTCGCGGTTCCGGTATCGACTACGACCTCCGGCGGGATGACCCGTACGGATACTACGACCGCCTAGAGTGGGACGTCGTCACCGAGAACGGTTGCGACAACTTCGCCCGCGTGCTCGTCCGACTGCGGGAGATCGAGGAGTCAGCAGCGATCGTGGAGCAGTGCGTCGACCTCCTCGCGGATTGGCCAGAAGAAGAGCGAAGCGTCCAAGCTAACGTTCCCCGGACGTTGAAGCCGTCTGGGGAGTGTTACAGGGCCGTCGAAGGTGCCAAGGGCGAACTCGGGATTTACATCCGCGCCGACGGCACCGATACGCCCGCTCGGTTCAAAATTCGCGGACCATCCTTCTCGAACCTGTCGGTACTACCAGCGATGGCAGAGGGAGAGTACGTTCCCGATCTCGTCGCGACTCTCGGAAGTCTCGATACCATCATCGGGGAGGTCGACCGATGACGACGACCGCTTCACGGCGATGGGTGACCGACACCGGCCAGCAGGTAACCTGCATCGCCTGTGGCGAGACGCTCGACCGAGAGGACGCCCGCGAGTACGACAAACACGGCGACCGCTGGAACCGCGAGGGAAAGAATTTCGAGTACCTCTGTAAGCCCTGCGACCGTGAGTACTGCCGCCAGAACCGCGACGGACTCGAAGAGACGCTCATAGCAGCCGACGCCGGCAAAACCGACCGCAAGACGTTCCTCAGACGGTTCTGCGAGCTGACGACCGACAACAACGACGACAATGACCTCCAGTGAGAAATCGAAGCAGACGAAGGGTCCCCACAATCGAATCGAGTCCGACGCGGCGTCGACTCACTCGATGTCGGTCTCGGACATCAAAGACGCGTATGCGGAGTACGCTGATTCGATGCATCGGCTCGAATGGCTCGACCGTGTTGTTATCGGTCGCTATCGTCAGGCCCGATTCGGAGATGTCGAGGGGAGAGTGCTCGACGTCGCCTGTGGCACTGGAACGAACTTCCGATACCTCCCCAACACGGTTGACCTCGTCGGTATCGACGTTAGTCCAGAGATGCTGGCGAACGCCGAGGAACAACTCACCGAGTTAGAGATCGACGGCGATCTCCGGGAGATGGACGCACAGGAACTCGAATTCGCCGACGACAGTTTCGACGCGGTGATTTCCGCGCTGTCGACTTGTACGTTCCCCGACCCAATTGCTGCACTGCGCGAGATGGACCGCGTCTGCAAGCCTGAGGGAACGATTCGCCTCGTCGAACACGGACGTAGCGACGTCGGTCCAATCGCAAAGTATCAGAAATGGCGTGCCGACGCTCACTACGCGAGGAACGGCTGTCGCTGGACGCAAGAGCCGCGCGAAGTCGTCTCCGAGGCGGGCCTCGAGGTGCGGGAGACCAGCACTGGGCTCTTCGGCACGATCAGTACCTTCGAGATACTTCCGAACCAGAGTGAAGAACGATAATCGAACTGTCTTCCGGAGCGCTGGAGTGGCTCGCCGTCGGTTGCCCCCTGGCGATTGCAGGAGCAGTAATCAGGCTCCGCAGGTGGACGGTTCGCGGGTTGGACGAGACAGCACCTGTTCGATATTGATTCGCAACCCGGGCTTGAAGTCGGGACCTGGCGTGAACTGCCTGCGAGTAGCGCAGACTGGAGTTCTCGTGCCGGGGATAGTGGCGGATTTCGAGACCCTGCACGGTCGTTCACGCGGTGATTTCACTTGTTACTGCCTCTCACCGGAATATATCCGAACGAACAGTACCAGAAGTTTACTCACTGTATCTCGAAGAGGGAACGTGTTTTATTTCACTGCGGTTTTTACCGTCAGAATGATCTGACTCACGGATGTAGCGATGCGCGGGTACTGAAGAACCCCAGTTACGTGAGTGCTGGATTGCTCACTGAGTTATCCCTGCTCGCTTCGGTAGCTACGAGTTGCGGGCGAAAATCGTAGTGAGACAGTAGGCTGATAACCGACTCCGAGTTACGAACTCCCATTTTACGTTGGATGATAGAACTTGAGTATGCTGACGCGGTCAACTTCAGAGCACTCAGCTCAAAATAAACTCTTCGAGGCCACTGCCCGAGGTTGAACAGTCGGGTGGTAGCGAACGCACAGCAGTCAGACCCGAGGCTGCTTTGAGTACCGGAACCGCCCGGCTGTTCCAGTTTCATATATCGTATCGCTCACACGACGAACGATTTACAGGGAGCGAGACAGAGGTAGGAACATGTTTCCTGTCGGGTCTCACTCGCTGCAGGGGGCGGTAGTGGGGACGGAAACGCTCGTCGAGACCCTCGAAGGTCGGGAGAAGGAACGAGGTCTGTCACTCCACGTCGTCGATCCCGAAGTGGTGGAAGCGGGAGCACCGAGCGACGGAACGGCCGATTGCTTAGTGGTCGAAACGTCGGAATCGGACGATGAGAGCGAGACCGTCGTCGAGCGTTGGCAGGACGGGTGGCCGAACGTCCCTGTCGTGTTACTCGTCGCAGGCTGGGCTGACGAGCGAGTCGCAGACGCGGTCTCTGCGGGAGCGGCCGACGTTCTTCCGCGTAGACTCGTCGATACCGACCCCGACGTGGTCGTAGAGAGGATCGTCGAGGTCGTCGAACGGGAACACGCCCTGACGAGCTTTCGGGAGTTGTACGACGAGGGTTCGGAAGCCACGACGGTTCACGACGCGGAGACGGGCCACATGGTCCACGCCAATCGAACGTTCTGTGAACTACTCGGGTACGACCGCGAGACGATTCGGACGATGCGGTTCGGGGAACTCATCGCTCACGTGCCGGGATACGACCACGAGCGTGCGATGGACGTCTTCTCCAGCGTCGCCGAGCGGGACGAGTCGCTGGAGATCCAGTGGCCACTCAAGACCGCCGACGGGGAGGTACGGTGGTCCGATGCACGGCTGTCGTCGGTTCGCGTCGGCAACCGGGAGGTCGTCCTCTCGACGTCGGTGGATATCACCGAGCGTCGCCGTCACGAACACCGATACGAGCAGGTGTTCGACAACGTCAACGACGTCATCTCTATTCACGACCCGTGGGCCGAAGAGATGCTCGACGTCAACGAGACGATGAGCGAGTTGACCGGCTACGGCCACGAGACGCTCCTCGAGATGGACGTTGGCGGGGTCAGCGACACCGACCTCGGGTTCAGCGAGGGCCGCGCGTACGAGATGCAGCAACGCGTCGCCGCCAGCGGCGAGTCAGAGACCGTCGAGTGGATGATAGAGACGGCGTCGGGGGACCGCCGACTGCTGGAGACGAACCTCGCGCCGGCCACCATCGACGGGGAAGATCGGGTGCTCGCGCTCTCGCGAGACGTGACCGAGCGACGAGAGTACGAACGCCGCCTCGAACGGGAACGGGACCGGCGATCGGTCCTGTTCCAGAACAACCCCGACCCGGTCATCAGAGTCCGATTCGAGGGCGGTGAGCCGATCATACGTGAGGTGAATCCGGCATTCGAGGAGGTGTTCGGCTTTCCTTCGGCCGACGTCGTCGGTACGAGCGTCGTCGATGCGGTCGTTCCAGCCGACGAACGTGAGCAACACGAACGGCTCCGAGAGAAGGTCGTCCGTGGCGAACCGGTCGAGCGCGAAGCGCGGCGATTGACTGCCGACGGCGTCAGGAACTTCCAGTTCAAGGTTATCCACTTTGGGTCGAGCTCGGAGGACGACTCGGCGACCGACGCGTACGTGTGGTACACCGACGTTACGGACCGGAAGCGGCGAGAAAAAACGGTCCGCCGCCTCCACGAGTCGACGGACGAAGTCCAAAACGCCGAGACGAGACAGGAGGTCTGCGAAGCGGTCGTCGACGCCGCCGAAAACGTGCTGGGGCTCGCGAATCCGGCGTGCTGGGTCGAAGGAAAGAGCGAGGAGTCGCTGACATCGGTCGCCGGGTACGGAGACCAATGGGGCGGTGCCTCGTCCGACAACAACGCGAGCACGTTCGAACCGGGAGACGAGGGTTACGTGGCATACACGGAGAACGAGCCCCGGGTCGTCGACACGGCCGACTGGGACGAAGGCGACCAGTCGAAGGCTGCGATCCTCCTCCCACTGGGCGACCACGGACTGTTCGGCGCGGCCGAACCGGGCGGTGGGGAGTTCGAGGCAGTCACTCGCACCGCCGCTCGCATCCTGGCCCGCCACGCGACGACCGCACTCGAGAGGGTCGAACGCGGCCGCGAACTCCGGGAGAGCGACCGGCGCTTCCGACTCATCGCCGACCGAATCGACGAGGTCATCTTCCTCTCGGAACCGGATTTCTCGGAGCTCTTCTACGTGAACGACGCCTACGAGACACTCTGGGGAGAGTCCGTCGAGAAGCTGTACGACGACCCACGAGGATTCATCGACAGCATCGACCCGCGGGACCGCGAGTCGTTCGAGGCCGACTTCGAGGAGATGGTCGCCGACATCGAACGCGGCGACGCCGACGAGAGCTACGTCTTCGAGTACCGAATTCGTCCCGACGGCGGGGACGTCCGGTGGGTCCGGGCCACCGGCTACCCCGTCGAACTGGAAGACGGAGACGACACGAGGTTCGTCGGTATCGTCGAAGACGTCACCGACCGGCGTGAACTCGAACGGACGTACCGAGGGGTGTTCGAGAACGTCTCGGACGGACTCGTCATCCACGAGCCCGAATCGGGCCGGATAGTCGACGTGAACGAGCGATTCTGTCGGATGAACGGCTACGAGCGGGACGAACTTGTGGGCGAGACGATAGACGTCGTCACTGCCTCCGATCACGAGTACGAGCGTGCCGAGGCTCTTATCGAAGAGGCACGCGAGCAGGGCTCACAGCTGTTCGAGTGGCGAAACCGACGAAAGAACGGTGAGACGTACCCCGTCGAGGTTCACCTGAGCGTCGTCGACATCAGAGGGAACGAACGCGTGTTGGGGAGCGTCAGGGACGTGACCGAGCGAAAGCGTCGCGAGCGTGAGTACGAGCAGATATTCAACGGCGTTCAAGACGCCATCACCGTGTTCGACCCGTCGACTGGGGAGATAGTCGAAGTCAACGATACCTATCGCGAGATGCTGGGATACGACGACCTCGGGACGATACGAGAGCTGGGAATCAGCGGTCTCAGCGTCAGCGACGAAGGGTACACCGAGGAACGGGGAACGAAACTCATCAGAGAGGTGGCTGAGACCGGCGAACCCCGGACCGTCGAGTGGCGGGGTGAACGAAAAGACGGCGAGTTGCTGTGGCTGGAGGCGAAGTTAGCGCCCGTCGAGATCGGTGGAGAGAGGCGGGTCGTCTCCATGCAACGGAACGTCACGGAACGAAAGCGTCGCGAACACGAGTACGAACAGATATTCGACGGCGTCCACGACGCCATCACGGTCCACGACTCGGACACGGCGGAGCTAGTCGACGTCAACGAGACGTTCTGCGACCTGCTCGGTTACGAGCGCGCGGAGATACTCGAGATGGGGGTCGACGGCTACACCCCCGAACAAGAGGGTTACTCCCTGGAATCCGGCCGGGAGTTCATCCACGAGGTCGTCGAGACGGGCGACCCGAAGCAGATCACGTGGCCGGTCGAGACGCGCGACGGGGAGCTACGCTGGCTGGATATCGAGGGGACGACGGTCGAGATCGGCGGGCGAGTCCGCTACGTGTCGATCGGACGCGACGTCACCGAACGTCGGCGCACCGAACGCAAACTCAGCGCGATCCTCGACCGGATCGACGAGGCGATATTTCTCACCCGGGTCGAAGAGATCACGGCGGCCTCACAGTCACCGGACTACGTCAGTTCCGGCTACGAGTCGATCTGGGGACAATCCCTCGAACAGATCAGAGACTCCAACGAGGACGGGTTCTTCGGGACGTTACATCCCGACGACGAGGAGGAGTATCGGTCGACCGTCGAAGCGATCGTCGCCGACGTCGACGCCGACGCCGCAGACGACCGATACTCGCAGGAGTACCGCATCGAGCGCACGGACGGAACGATCCGATGGGTGCAGTCCGACTACTATCCGACCGAGTGGGGCGCGGGCGAGACTCGAATCGTAATCGTCAGTCGGGATGTGACGGCTCGAAAAGCCCGCGAGCGACGTATCGCCTCGTTCGACGACGCGACCGACGACCTCGCGAGGGCCGACTCGCCCGAAGAAGCCGCGCGTCAGGCCGTCGAAGCGGCGACCGACCTGCTCGAACTCCCTGCAGTCGGGGTTTTGCTGTACGATGACGACGACGGCGTCCTCCGCCCCGAGGTACTCTCGGGGCAGTTCCCCGAGGCGGTCGCGACCGACAGCGTCGGTCCGAGTGACGGGGCGTTGTGGGAGGTGTTCGCCACCGGAACGATCGTCGCCTCGGACGGCGGAACCAGTCGCTCCGGCTTCGTCGGCGCGACTGACGCCAGACCAGACACGCTGTCGGACCTCGAAGCGTGGCGTGCGATGGCCCTCGGTAACCATGGCGTCCTTCTCGTCGGCGCTCCCGAGCAGTCGCTCGACTCGGACACGATACAGGCCGCTCACGTCCTCGCGGCGACGCTCGAAGCCGCTTTCAGCCACCTTCAGAGCAGAGAGCGACTCGCCGCACAGGAAGAACGCCTCCGGACACAGACCGAACGCGCGGACCGACTGGACCGGATCGCACACCTCGCCCAACAGGTGGAAGCCGCCATCACAGACGCCTCCGCCCCTGCGGAGGTCGAACAGGAGATCTGTGATCGCCTCGCCGGTTCCGGCCCGTACGACCTCGCCTGGACGGGCGGCATCGACGTCGGCACGGATCGACTCGCTGCACGAACCGTCGTCGGGGCGACTGACCAGTACGTCGACGAGATGGCCCTGACCACGACCGACAGCACCGCCGACCCGCATCCGACCGTCACGACGTGGCGAACCGACGAGGTCTGCGTGGCGGATTCGATCGTCGACGACGGTCCGACGGGAGACTGGCGACGGATCGTCCTCAGCGAAGGGTATCAATCGCTGTGCGCGGTTCCGTTGACGTACGACGGTATCACGCACGGTGTGTTGACTATCGGGAGGGATACGCCGAACGCGTTCGACGAACGGGAGCGAGCGATGCTGTCGCAACTCGGAACCTCGATCGGATACGCTCTCGCGGCCATCGAGCGGAGGCGGGCGCTGGAATCCGACGAGTCGGTCGAACTGGAGTTCCGCGGGTCGAACGTGGCCCTCCCGTTCGCTCGCGCCGCCGCCGCCGCCGACTGTCGGGTCACGCTCGTACGGACGGTCGCGCGGCAGGACGGACCGACCAGCGTCTACGTCCGCTTCGAGGGCGATCTCCCCGACAACACTGCACGAGTGGCGGACCGGACGTTTTCGGGAGACGTCAGCGTCGTGAGCGAGGCGTCGTCGAAGACCGTGTTCGAGGTCAGAGCCGACGAGTGGTTCGGGTCGCCGCTAGCCGAGTACGGCGGGGTGATTCGCGATGCCTCGGCCGACGCCGACGAAACGACTCTCACCGTCGAGGTTCCCGGGGAGGCGGACGTGCGGTCGTTCGTCGGCCGACTGCAGGAGATGGCACCGTCGCTCGAACTCGTCGCCAGGCGGCAACACCGACGGCGTGACCGAACGCCGGCGGAACTCTCCGACCGCGTCAGAGCGGAACTCACCGACAGGCAGTTCGAGGTCGTACAGACGGCCCTGTCGGCGGGCTACTTCGAGTGGCCCCGAGAGAACGACGGTGGCGAGGTGGCCGACCGACTCGGCATCACCCAGCCGACGTTGAACAAACACCTCCGACTCGCCGAGAAGAAGACGTTCGGTCTCCTGTTCGACACCGAGTCGGTATGAGTCGTTCCCGTCGGCCCTGCTACTCGAAGGCGTTTCGCTGCAGTGCGAACAGGTCGGGGCCACAGAACGACCCCAACGCGACCGTGCGGAGCAACCCGAGCGCGGAGAGCCGCGATTCAGGGGTACGCACGGGATACTCGTGTTCGGCCCGAAGCTTCGTTGCCTGCCGGCGAACCTCCGAGAGCCGGTCTCGGCGGTGTGCGGCGTAGGAGCTGACCGCATCCGAGACGGACGTCGAGTCCTGTCGGAGGTCGACGACGAGTTGCACCGCGTCTTCGATGCCGAGCGGAACTCGGAGCCCACTCGCCGGGGCGACGGGATACGCAGACGGTCCGCAAAAGGCGATGCGGCCGGTTCCCCACCACCTTCGTTCGGCACCCGAGCCACGAAGACGGAGTTGTCGAACGGCCCGCGGTTCCGTCTCGGCCACCGCACTCCCGAGTCTATCCGGTTCGATGGACAGAGCTTCGGTCCACTCGGTCCCGTCGAGCGCCGTCGGCATCGCGCCCTCTGGTGTCGTAATTCGAACCACGCTCTCCGTCCCGTCCGGGAGCGGTATCCGTTGTGCGAGGGCGTCCGAGCACCAGACCTCTCGTACGCCGTCGGAGGAGCTATCGACGTCGACAGCTGTCTCGTGCTGCCGAAGCCGGGTGAACGACGACGACGACCGATCCGCCCGGCGGACCACAGAGGTACCGCTCGCATCGACGACCGCGTCGAACCACTCCCGGACACCGTCGTCGAACTCGACGACGACGCCGTCGTCCTCGTCGGACAGTGCACCGACGCGTCGGTTCGTTCTGTTCTGCGTCACGGGAAGTTGCGCTTCGAGTGCCCGACGGAGGTCTCGCGTCCGAACGACGACTGGTTCGGCTTCGCCCGCCGCCTCTCGCGAGAGGGTGGCGTGAGAGCGTCGCGAATCGATTCGCTCGACCGAGACAGTGTCGACGACTGTCGCGATGTCTCGGAGCGAGACGCCGACCGTCCGGAGAACGCCGAGCGTCGACGGCCACAGGAGGGTAACGCGCGACTCGACGACCTGGTCGGGTCTCTCGAGCAGGAGCGGGTCGTATCCGGCGTCTCGAAGAAGCGCACAGAGGAACACGCCGACGACGGTGTCTCCGACGACGAGCACTTGCCGGTCGGGGCCAGTGCCGACCGTCTTCGCGGTCGTCAGCCACTCGAGGGAGGGGTGAACTGGGACGCCTGCACTATCTCGCCGGTCGGACGCTTTGGATACGAAGTCGGCCCGGTGCGTCTCGTTCACCGGACCGACGGACGGTCCCGAGCGCTCCGACTCGGTGGCCTCGTTCGGAGGTCTCCGGCTGGATTGGCTTCCTTTCGAGTGTGAAAGCTTCGTTCTCCGCGGTTCGTCCGGGTGACAGGACGGCGATAAACGACGGTTCGGACGTCCCCGGTCGCCTCTCCGCGGCTGACACTCGTCTCTCATCCGTACCTCAGACTGTAACCCACTCGTACGTAACGAACCTCTCCGTGTTTCAGAGTCTGCAACAGTTCGGCGTCCCAGCGACCGTGAGAACTGGTGACAGAGTAATATAGCTAGCCACCAGCCCGAACCGGAGGAAACGTTCGTTGACACCAGTTTTGGGGCCGTGGAACGAGAACGACTGTCCGATACGAAATGTCCCTCGCGATGTCTCGACGCGAAGAAACGGAGGCGAAGAAACCGAACGTGACCGAGGAACGGGGTGACACGGACCTCCTGTCGCTGCTGAACACCGAGTACACGCAGACCATCCTCGAACTGATTCGAGCCGAACCGCGGACGGCGCGGGAGATCATCGAAGGATGCGGTGCGTCCAAGCCGACGGTGTATCGACGTCTGAACGACCTCGAAGACGCCGGACTCGTCGAGTCGGGGACCGCCCTTGCCGTCGACGGACACCACCGACGGACGTTCGTGTCGACACTCCGGTCGATTTCAGTCGACGTGTCTGACGACGGCGTCGCCGTTACCGTGACGAAGAGCAACTCGACGCGACTCTCATCACAGAACGGGCAGGTCTCCGCCGGAGACTGACGTTCTCTCTCCCGAGAGCGACGACTCTCACGTCGAGATACCGTGGTCTCCGCCGTCAGTCTCGAGAATGCAGTCGTAGCGTGTCTCCTCGATGCCGTCTGGTGTCCGACGATACGGACGACACAATAGTACTAGCCCCCCGAATTCGGGGGGACACGACTCACGTTGACGGTAGCTTTCAGTCCCAGTAGTGTGAGTCGTTTCGTGACGGTGGGTGAACGGTGCAGACAACATCGACTCGACACGGCAGTACAGCATCGAATCAAACGAACAGTTCGAACTGCTCGCTCTCGACGCTGGTCGAACTACTCGGTGACGAGTACGTACGCGAGTGTCTGGCGGCGATTCGGAGCGAACCGAAGGCCGCCCGAACCATCGCCGAGGAGCGTGACATCTCTCGATCGACGGTGTACCGACGGCTCGAACGCCTTCAGGACGCCGGCCTAGTCCGTACGGAGATGACGTACGACGAACGCGGACACCACCGTCGGGTTTTTGATGCCGTCGTCGAGGGCGTCGAACTCGAACTCGACGGCGACGGGTTCTCCGTCCGCGTCTCGACCTTCGACAGTGATTCGTCTCGCTCTGAGTCCGGTCGGGATGCAGTCACCGAACCCGTCGGTTCCCCCTCGAAGTACTGACTCCCCTCCCGGCTTTCTGGCGGAGACACCTCGTGTAACCGTCCTCTCAGCATCTTCGGGACAGCGACGGTGGCAGCCGTCTCGATATTCGTCTTCGCGATAATTTCGTGGCGAGTACGTAGCTTCTGACTCAGAAACAGTGGAGCGCGTTTAATCTACGCCCACCGAGTAGAGACGTGTGTCCGCCCCCGGTCGGAGGCGGAATCGGAGTATCCGACCACTTGCCCGTCTCAGATCCCACCCAACGCTCCCCCCATCCCGCTCCCTTTCCGGTCCGCCCCTTCGGCCCTCTGCCCTGGGCTGCTCTCTGTTGGCCGTTTCGTTCTCTTTCACCCGAGAAGCGGAACCGCCCGGCACGGAGAACGGATGTACTGACGGAGTCTCGGTCGGACCGCCCGTTCTACCGAGGGAGCGTGCACCGGTGCGCTTCGGCAGCGTCTCCTCCGCAAATCGCGTCACGCCGCGGCAGAAACGTTCGGAAGTCGTACTCTCCGAGACGTCAAATGCGGAGTGGAGTTCTGTGAGCGCTCACCACGCGGGATGTGACGTAGACGGATTTGATCGTCCGAAGGTGCGTCTCGCACTGGGTATCGCTCAGCGACGTGCGTTCCGCGTCTTACTCGGTCCGCTCGTACAATTGGTCGATGTCGAACGGGACATCGTGGTCGCAGCAGCAGCAAGCGTGTGTCGGTTCGACCGTTGCCCCGGTCGGAGAACTGCGCCCGACACCGCCACCACTGGAACGCCCCCGACGAATCCCAGCGGGATTGAAACTGCCAATGGATGGTATCAGCGGAGACTCCCGAGTTACAGACGAACTCCAGCGAGACTGAAGCAGGACGGAGGTGCCCAGTATCGTGAGGGAATCCGCGGTAGCGTCGTGTCGGGATTCATCCGCGTCCGACGACGGGCTTCGGCGGCTTCTCACGGACCGAGACTCACTACGCGCGGTTATGCCGTTTTCGAGCGTCTAGTCGGACGGTCATGAACCGAACGATGCGGACGGTGGCGGGTGGAATCGGGCTGCTCCTCGGAGCGGGCGGGCTCTCGCTGTGGCGGTGGAAGCGGGACCGGCTCGACGAACTCGCGGCGGGGAGCGAACTGGTGGAGACGAGGCGCGGAGCCATCGAAGTCGCCCGGCGGGGCGCGGGCGACCCGGTTCTGGTTCTCCACGGCGACCCCGGCGGGTACGACCAGGCGCTCCAGTTGGGCGAGGCGGTGTCCCCGGACGGGTTCGAGATTATCGCGCCGTCGCGCCCCGGCTACCTGCGGACGCCGCTGGGCGACAACCGCTCCCCGGGCGAACAGGCGGCGCTGTTGGACGCGATGCTGGACGAACTCGGAATCGAGCGGACGCTGGTGGTCGGACTCTCGGGTGGCGGGCCGTCGGCGCTCCACCTCGCTGCCGGCTATCCGGAACGGGTGTCGGGGGTGATTCTCGGCTCCGCGGTCACCACCGCGTTCGACGAGCGAATGTTCGACACGGGCAATCCGCTCCTCGACCCGCTGCTCACGAGCGCGCCCGTCCTCGACGTGCGGTCGGGCCTGATGGCGGTGCTGCGGCGCGTGAACCCGGACGGCTTCGTCCGGGGGATGCACGCCGGTCTCTCGACGCTGGAGGGCGAGGAGCTGGCGTCGTACGTCGACTTCGTCACGACGAACCCGGAACAGCGGGGCCGCGCGCTCGACTTCGCGTCGACGATTCTGCCGACGAGCGTGCGCGTCGAGGGGACGCTGAACGACGAGCGCTGGTTCCGCGAACTCCCGCTGGTGGAGTACGACAGCATCCGGTGTCCCGTGCTGGTGATTCACGGCGAGTTCGACGGTGCGGTCCCCATCGCGCACGCCGAGTTCGTGGCGGACGCGGTGCCGGACGCGAGCCTCCTGCGCCTGAAGGCCGACCACCTGCTCTGGCTCGGACCCGACGCCGAACGTGCCGCAGAGGGGGTGCGCGCGTTCATTGCGTCGGTCGCCGACGCGACAGCGTCGAGCGGGGACGGTCCCGTCGTCGACTGAGTGGCCGAACGCGGACGGTTGGTCGCGGTCCGGCGGAGCGCGGCCCGGCCTATCGTCCGGTTCCTGAGGTGCTGTGTCGCTCGCGGTACTCGCGGAGTCCTCTCCGCGCCGCGCGTCGAGACTCGAACCCGAATCCGACGGCCTGACAGTCCGTTCGCGGGCAGATCCAGCCGTACGTGTCAGTCGCGTCGTCCGCGAACACGTCGGTGTCGCCCCCACAGCGGGGACAGTCGAACCCCCACAGGAACGTATAGTCGACGTCGCGGCGTCTGCCTGGCATCGTCACGCTCGTCTCCCGGGCACCCGGAACGGAAAGCGTCGTAGCTATGCGGATAGCGCGTCGGGAAACGCGGCGCTAGATAGCGAAGTGCGCGGAGCCGCGACGGTCCGTCTTGCGGTAACGTTTAACATGGCGGCACCCCAACAGTGCGTCGTCAACGATGAGTGAGCGGACACCTTTCGTCTGTCGCGACTGTGGCAACCGGGTCTCGGCGGGGTCGTTCCGGTCGACGTGCCCGGAGTGCGATGGGGAACTCGGCCCGCAATACGGTCCGACGCGCGTGACCAGTGACTGACGACGGGCGCTCCGAGGCGGGCGACCCGCATCGGTCCGAGGCGCGCCGGATACGGTCGCTCGCGGTGACGACCGACGACGTGCTCACCGCGCTCGAAGCCAACGAGCGACGCGACCGGAGCGCCGTCCTGCGGGTGACGCCGCCGTTCGCGGGGCGGATGCGTGCTCGTCTCCACCTCGACGGCGCAGAGGGCGAGTACGACGGCGACGTGCGACCGATTCACGTCCCGCCGGAACGACTGCTGCGCGAGACGCCGGCGTTTCCGACCGTGGACGAGACGGGCGACGAACTCCGAGCGTCCGAGGAACCGTACACGCCGGAGCGACACCGCGAGCGTCACGCGGAGGCCGTCGCGGCGTGGCGCGAGGCCGTTCGCGACGCCCTCGCCGACCGAGTGACGCTGTCGACGCCGGAGGGACCGCACGACGTGACGGTGAACTACCTGGGGTGAGGACGCCGCGACGGGCTTTTACTCCGGGCGGCGGACGGGACTGACATGAGCGGTCATCACGGCGACGGTTATCGTCGCGGCCGACAGGTCGAAGAGCAACGGGAGCCGAGAGTTGGGAGCGTCTACCGCCGCCTCCTGCTCATCATCTGGGGACTCGGCGCGGTCATCCTCCTCGTCGTCCCCGCGTTCGGCGTCGGCTGGACGGGAATCTTCGCCGTCGTCCTCGTGATGCACGCCTTCTTCGCGGGCCTCATCTTCCTCGACGTCCGGTCGCTGCGGCAACAGGGCGTCGAGTGGGGGTACTCCCGCCACCTGTGGTTCTCGTCGGCGCTCGTCTTCCCGTTCGTCACGCTCGTCTACTGCTGGTACGTCGCGCGCGTCGTCCGCCGGGAGAACGAGCGGCGCGGCTACACCGACGACGAGGCGGCAGAGGCCGACTCCGACTCCGACGACGAGACGAGAGAGGAGACGGCCGACCGGTAGCGCGGTGCAAGGCGTCGAGGTGCGCGTGACGGTGCAGAGGTGCGCGTGACGGCGACGAGCGCGGGACGTGACGGACGTCTGACGCGCTGAACGGCCAGCCCACGGGTTTATTCGTGTGGCCGAAATAGCCATCGTCGCTATGAGCACCCGTCGTATCGTCGCCGTGACCCTCGCGGTGGCGGTACTCACGACGACGACAGGCTGTATCGGCTTTCTGACCGGCGAGGAATCGCTCACGTTCGCCGCCGAACCCGCCGGCGTGGACGAGTCCGCGGCGCAGAGCGCGGGGTACGCGACGGACGGGCCCCGCGTCGTCGAGGTGAACGAGACGTTCACCGTCGCCGGGGAGGAACGCCGAGTCGTCGCGAAGAACCAGGTGAACACGTACGAGAAGACGCTGGACCTCGGTATCTTCGAGGCGAAACTGGGCGTGTTCACCGTCATCTCCTCGCCCGCCGTCGAGATAGCGGGCCGGACGCTGAACCCCATCGGCGACTACTCGAACCGCGAACTCGTCGGGCTGGTGCAGAGCCGATACCAGGGCCTCAGCGACGTCGACGAGGTGAGTTCGCAGACCATCACCGTGCAGGGACAGGAGACGCAGGTGACGAAGTACGCCGCGGTGGCGAACGTCGAGGGCCAGGAGGTGGACGTCTACGTCCACGTCACGAAGTACCGCGACGGTGAGGACTTCATCGTCGCCGTCGGCGTCTACCCGCAGCAACTCGGCGGCGAGGAGGGCAACGTGCTGTCGATGATGCGCGCCATCGAACACCCGGTCTGAGCGGTCACCGGCCCGGGCGGGCACGACCGAACGGCTCTGACCGTCATCCGTCCGCCCGCCATCCGTCCGCCCGCAATCCGTCCGACGCCCGAACAACGCTTTTCTCCCCCGCGCGGGACGTACGCGCATGAACCGCGAACGGACCGCCGGGGGCGTCCTCACGGCGCTCTCGCTACTCGGGTACGGCGCCGGCGTCGTCGCGCCGTATCCGGGTCGGTCGGCGTCCATCGTCGGCCTCATGGTCGGCGTGACGCTGGTGGCCATCGGAACGGGTGGGGACCGAGCGTGATCGCAGCGCACGTGTACGACGCGGGCGGCGTCGAGACGGTGACGGTCGACTCCGAGTCCGACCTCGAAGCGGCCCGGAACGCCGACGGGACGACGTGGGTCCGCGTCGCCGCCGCGACGGCCGAGGAGATGGACGCCATCTCGCGCGTCTTCTCGATTCACGCGCTCGAACTCGAGGACATCCGGAACGACGTGCGACCCAAGACCGAGGAGTTCCCCGACCACACGTTCGTCCTCGTGAAGACGGCGTCGCTCCGGCGCGGCGAGACGACGTTCGACGAGGAGGTGGAGACGCGACCGGTGGGCCTGTTCGTCGGCGAGGACTGGGTGCTCACGCTGACCGTAGAGGAGACGACGGTGCCCGCCGTCGAACGGGTCTGGCGGTCCGTCGAGAACCGCGAGGGGCGCGTCCTCGCCAACGGTCCGGACTTCGCGGCGTACCGCGTCCTCGACCGCATCGTGGACGGCTACTTCGGACTGCTCGACGAGATAGAGACCACCATCGAGGAGATAGAGGACGGCGTACTCGAAGGGCCCGACCCGTCCGTGCTGGACGGTCTCAACGCGGTCCGCCGGGACCTGCTCTCGTTCCGGAAGGTGGCGTGGCCGACCCGGGAGGCCCTCTCGGTCCTCGCACGCGGCGACGCGGCGCACGTTCGCGACCCGACAGAGAAGTACTTCCGCGACGTGTACGACCAGTTGGTGGAGATAGTTGACCTGACGGAGACGTACCGGGACCTGGCGCGCGGGGCGCGAGACATCTACCTGAACACCCTCTCGCAGTCCACGAACGAGGTGATGCGCCAACTCACCGTCGTCGCGACCATCTTCATCCCGCTCACGTTCGTCGTCGGCGTCTACGGGATGAACTTCGCCGGCGGGGCGTGGAACCTCCCCGAACTGTCGTGGCCGTACGCGTACCCGGCGGTGATGCTGGGGATGACGCTCGTCACGCTCGTCCTCGTCGTCCACTTCCAGCGGGAGAGCTGGCTGTAGCGGCGGCCCGCGGGGCCGGTGGCGAGACCCGCAGTCGCGCGGACGGCTACTCGACGTACCCGAGCGCACGCAGTCGCTGTTCGGTCTCCTCCTCGGTCAGCGTCTCGCTCTCGACGGGCGGGTCGGAGACGACGTCGCGGCGGGGGTCGGTCTGGACGACCTGCCACGGGACGATTCGGAGCGGTTCGGTGAGCAGACCGGTCGTGTGACCGAACTCCCGCGGGCCGAAGGGGACGAGTCGCTCGCCGAGCATCTCGCCGTGGTCCGCGGAGACGACGACTTTGCCGTCCACCGCCGAGACGAGGCGTTCGACGCTCTCGAGGCCCACCTGCAGGCTCTCGCGGTAGGACTGCAGCATCGTCTCGTGGGCCACCGTGCCGTCCTGCACGAGGTCCCAGATGGACCGCCCCGCGTTCACCTTGCTCTGGCCGTCGTGGACGTGGTAGCGGTCCCACCCGCGGAGTCCGACCCGTTCGCGGATGCGGTCCGCCGTCGGACCCAGGTGGGGCGTGTGCGGTTGCATGTAGTGGACGACGAGTCGCTTGTCGGGGAACTCCGCGGCGGCCTCGACGGCCGACTCGGTCAGCGTGTCCGGGAGGACCGTCCCTCGCGACTCGTCCCACTCGTCGAGAAGCGGCAGGATGGCGTGGAACGAGTCGGGTTGGAGCGTCGGGACGTACGGGTTCGAGGAGACGTAGACGGTGTCGTGGAACGTCTGGTCGCGGAAGTTCTCTCGGAGGAACTCCGGCGTCCCCGACCCGCGGGAGAGTCGGGTCTCCACGTCGCCGGAGAACGGCGTCTCCTCCCGGTAGAAGTCCGCGCGGCAGGCGTCGAGGAGGACGAGCACGTCCCAGTCTTCGGCCATCACGTCGAACGGGTCGCCGTGGGTCGCGCGGAATCGGACGTTGTTCAGGACCCGGGCCGCGGACCGTCGGACGTTGCCGAGTTCCTCCGCGAGCAGAGTGGGGTCTCTGACGAGTCGCCGCAGGTTCGTCGTGTTGTACCGGTCCGGAAGGACGCCAGAGAGCACACTGTCCCGGTCCGAAACAGAAGCATAAATATGTGCTCCCTTTGCGCCGGCGACGCCCTGTCGTGGCGCCCGGAAGTCCGAAAGTGATAAGTCTAATTTGGTACCGAGTGGCACGTCGCTCCGAACCGCCGGTTTTTGACGATTATTCGGTTCCGTACGGCGGTTTTCTGGGGTCCAAATTGGGAAAAGGTTTAAATACTCTCGATGATTACTATGGGTAAGGACTCAGCCCATCCGGAGTCTCTCTCACTTCTCCGCTCTTTACCCGGTTGGCGAGGGGTCCGCATCCCACCATGAGCGACACAAAAATCAGAGAGTACGTGAGTACCGACCGGCGGCGGACGGACGCCACCGAGACGGCGGCGGAGAGCGAGGACGAGAGCGAAACGGAGTCGGAGATACAGGCGTGTCCGGAGTGCGGCGGCACGCTGGTGACCGACGAGGCCCACGGCGAGACGGTCTGCAGCGACTGCGGTCTCGTCGTCGAGACGGACGCCGTCGACCGCGGTCCGGAGTGGCGCGCGTTCGACTCGGCCGAGCGCGACTCGAAGTCCCGCGTCGGCGCACCGACGACCCGGATGATGCACGACAAGGGGCTGTCGACCAACATCGGCTGGCAGAACAAGGACGCCTACGGCAAGGCGCTCTCTTCGAGCCAGCGCGAGCAGATGCAGCGGCTCCGCACGTGGAACGAGCGCTTCCGCACCCGGAACTCCAAGGAGCGCAACCTGAAGCAGGCGCTCGGCGAGATAGACCGGATGGCGTCGGCGCTCGGACTGCCGGAGAACGTCCGCGAGACGGCCAGCGTCATCTACCGCCGCGCGCTGGACGACGACCTGCTCCCCGGCCGCTCCATCGAGGGCGTCGCCACCGCGGCGCTGTACGCCGCGGCGCGGCAGGCCGGCACGCCCCGGTCGCTCGACGAACTGGAGACCGTCTCCCGCGTCGACAAGATGGAGCTGACCCGGACGTACCGCTACGTCGTCCGCGAACTGAAGCTCCAGATCGAGCCCGCCGACCCCGAGCAGTACGTCCCGCGGTTCGCCTCGGAACTCGACATCTCCGACGAGGCCGAACGACAGGCGCGCGAACTGCTCCGGAACGCGAAGGAGGCCGGCATCCACTCGGGCAAATCGCCCGTCGGCCTCGCGGCGGCCGCCGTCTACGCGGCCGCGCTGCTCACCAACGAGAAGGTGACGCAGAGCGAGGTGAGCGAGGTGGCCAACATCTCGGAAGTGACCATCCGCAACCGGTACAAGGAGCTGCTCGAAGTGGACGATGCGGGCCTGTTCGCCTGAACGCGGCGCGGGTGGCGAATTTCTCTTTGCGGAAACCTTTATTCGTACACCGGGAGTCAGTTGGAGGCATGGTCGAAGCGTTTGTCCGGCTGCTGTGTCCCGAGTGTGGAAAGGACTGGGAAGCGAGTCCGTCGAATCTCCCCGACCTGAAGCAGAATCAGACGTGCTCCGCGTGCGGCGCGACCCGCCGCCTCGCCGAGTTCATGCGGACGGAACGCGACCTCGAGACGGTAAAGCAGTTCGAGTAGCGGACGGCGCGACGCGCCGGCCACGCGGCGTCTGCCCGCGGTCCCCCTCTACAGGTCCGGAATCGCCGAGAGCGCACCGCACGCGTCGCACTTCAGCACCGTCGCGCCGCGTTCGGTGACCAGGCGCGTGTCCGGCGAGTCGCACTCGCTACAGAGGACGTAGTCGTCGACGTACGCGTCGAGAGCCTCCTGGACGCGTCGCTGATTGAAGTCGCCGGTGAGTCGGAGACGACCCTTCTCGTCTATCTGCGCGCTCGTCCCGAGTTCGGACTGCAGTGCCTTCATCAGGTGAGAGGGTTCGCGCGCGAGGCGGTCGCACGTCTCGTCGAAGTTCTCGTACACCGTCGCGTTGCCCTCTGGACGGACCTGCGGTTCGGGGACCTGGAACCGACTGCCGCCGCCGGCGACATCCGGTGACTCATCCAGTGCCTTCTCGAGTTGGTCCTCGTAGTCCATACGTGCCCGAACGGTATCCGTGGGCTAAAACGTTCGTGGGTTTCGGCTCGTTCCCTGCCGTCGCCGCCGTCGTCTCGAGACGCGTCCGAGCGTCATCCACCACGGCTGTCAATCGAATGACTAATCTGGACCGAGCGCGATTAGTTCGCGTGTAACAGATATTTCATAACAATCTAAAGTACGAGAAACTGGCCCAAAATCGCGTATTCCGGTGATTTCGACGGAGGCATGCTAACGAGGGTCAAGATAGTAATATAATCCTCCAGTCTCAACTCAGGTTTGCTCATGAAGAAGCAGGAACTCATCCACCTGCACGGCCTGCTCGCGGAAGTACACACACAGATCGAGGAGTGGGACGACGACGAAGTTCCACTCACAGCTTACAACGAACTCGGCGTCCGACCGACGTCGATTCACAAGTCGAAGACCGACCACAAAGCTGCTGTTTTCAAACTCGTGAAGGGAATAACGTCGTCCCTCGACGAGGCCGAGCAAGAAGCCGTCGCACCGCACGCAGACTAAATCGAGAGCCGAACAGCGACTCCTCGACACCCGAACTCCCGAGCGGCAGCGCTCTGCAGTCGTGGCGGAGATGGAGCGCGTTAGGTGGCTTCTAACCGGCGCGCGCGAGAAGGGAGTCGACGAGGCGGCCGCGCGCGGTCACCCCTCGTCGACGAGGTCGTCGAACTCCGGGATGAGGTCGTCGTCGGACGCCGCGTCCCGTTCCTCCTCTTCCTCCTCGTCGGACGGGAGCACCTCGACTCGCAACACCTTCAGGGGGACGTTCTCCAGTCGCTGGCCGATCTCCTTTCGCGCGATGCGGGCGGCGTGCTCCTCCTGTTCGACGTTGAACACGGTCATCTCCAGTTCGAGCGCCACCAACGCCTCGTCGGCGGCGACGAACGCGGGCGGGAGGTCCTCGCCCGACGGGGACGTGCGCGAGCCCATGCTAATCTCGACGTAGTTGAGGTCCGGGTTCAGCATCTCACCCGTCTTGGCGATGGCGATGCGAATCGCCTCGTCCGCCGTCTCGACGTCGTAGACGGGAACCGCGGCCTCGACGACGACTCTGCAGTCCATGACAGTATATCGTTACGTCGGACGCCGCAAGAAGGTTAGCCCGAAGGTTTAGGACGGTCAGCGGTCCCCGACGCCGTCGGTCGGACGCCCGGCGACGGCCGGACGGGTCACTCGCCGCCCGCGCGGAGGTAGTAGAACACGTACGTCTGCGCGTACCCGGCGTAGTCGCCGCCGAGGCGGTCCCGGATGGCGCGCGACGTCTCGGCGTAGGTCCCGGCGTCGCACTCGGGGTAGTGGTCGGCGATGGCCGTCTGAATCCACGTGTCTAGCGGGACGGCCTCGAGGAACCCCAGCGAGAACAGCAACACGCAGTCGGCCACCTTGTCACCGACGCCGACGAACCGCTTCAGCGACTCGCGCGCCTCCTCGTACGGCAGTTCGAGGGCCTCCGTCGGGTGCGCCTCGCCGTCGGCGACCATCTCGGCCGTCCGCCGGACGTACGGCGCGCGGTAGCCCAGACTCTGGTCGCGCAGTTCCGACTCGGTCCGCGCCGCCAACTGGTCGGGCGTCGGGAACGCCCGGTACGTCTCGCCCGCGACGGTCACCGCGTCGCCGTACTCCCGCGCGAGGCGCATCTGCATCCCGTGGATGCGCGAGACGCGCATCTGCGCCGAACAGATGAACGAGACGAGGCAGGCGAACGGCGGGTCGCGGACGAGGCGCATCCCCTCGTAGGCGTCGTACGCGCGTTCGAGCAGTGGGTCGTCCGGCGTCGCGTCGAGTATCGCCGTCAGGTCGTCGTCCAGTCGGAGCAGGTGCGTGAGAATCGGCACCGCGTCGGCCGTCGCCTCCCACTCCAACCGACCGTCGGTCTGTCGGACGCGGACGACGACCCGGTCGTCGGAGACGCCCGCGATGGGGGGGACGACCGTCTCGTACCACGCGTCGCCGCCGTGGACGTCCATCGACTCGTACATCCGGCCGTCCGCGCGGTCCCAGAGGTACGACTGCCCGCTCTCCAACGTGGCCTGCAGGTCGAACGGCCCGTCGAGGTCCGCCAGCGGAATCGCCCCGGATTCGAACTCCATCGTCCACGTTCAGGCGGGCGACGAGTATCGGGGTTTCGAAGCCGTCCGAGCGACTGTCGGGGCGGCCGTCACCGGTTCCGACCGAGGGGGAACCGCACTCGGTCGGGTTCCTCGTTGAACCGTGCGACGATCTCCTCGTACAGCGCGTTCTGGTTCCGAGTTATCTGCCTGGGGTGTGAGAGAAAGCGGAGTCGGAGCGTCAGCCACGACTCCTCCTGCACGACGTTGACCGTCGGCTCGGCGTTCACGTCGAGGTCGACGGGCGTCTCCGCCAGTTCGTTGCGGTAGCGGTCGACGGCGGCGTTCATCTCGTCGCCCAGCAGGTCGTCGGCCGTCTCGACCATCACCGACCGCGCGAACGCGAGGTCCGTCTCGTAGGCGACCTGAACGCTCACCTCCGTCCAGACGTGCGCGAACAGGGCGGAGTAGTTCATCACCTGCGTGGAAAGCACCTGCGCGTTCGGGACCGTGACGACCCGACCGGACGGTTGCCCCGTGGAGACGAGCGGTCCGTTCACCTCCCACAGCGTCGTCGCCAGAAATCCCACGTCCACGACGTCGCCGCGCGTCTCGTCTATCTCGACTCGGTCGCCGACGGAGAACGGCCGTTTGAGCATGACGTAGAACTAGCCGACGAACGACAGCAACGGCTGTTGGAGCGCGAACGTGACGGCGAATCCGACGATACCGAGCGAGAAGAGGAGTCCGACCCACTGGTCGGTGGCGACGCCGAGGACGGCCACGACGCCGACCAGTCCGAAGGCGAGTCGGAGGACGTTCCGCACGTCGTGCGCCCGGCGCTTGCTGTCGAGTCGGGCGGCGACGGCCCGTTCGACGACGAGGTACGCCCCGGCGACGACGAGTGCAGTGGCGACGACGGTCAGTCCCCGAGAGACGACGTACGTGAGGGCGAACTCACCGACCGTCGCGTCGCCGAACGCCGAGAGCGTGGAGACGGCGCTGGCGGCGACGAGCAACGCGAGGGCGAGTCCGAGCGAGAGGTAGCCGACGCGACGACGGAGCACAGCGCACCGTCTCGGTGCGGCGGCGAAAAGCTACCGGAGCGGCGGTGGGGTTCTTCTCCTCGCCCGCCGAAGCGAGCGCATGCGCACCGCGTTCGTCGCCTTCGACGACATGACCGCGCTCGACTTCGTCGGGGCGTTCGACCCGCTGACCCGGCTGGACACGATGGACCTCGCCCCGTTCCCGTTCGAGTGGGACGTCTGCGCCCGCGCGGAGACGGTGACGGCGACGGCGAACCTCCGGTTCGAGGCCGACAGCGTCGGGGAGTCGCTCGCCGACTACGACCTGGTCGTCGTCCCCGGCGGCGCGGGCACGCGGGAGTTGCAGACGGACGACCACTTCCTCGCGTGGCTTCGGACCGCCGACGCGGACCTCATCGCGTCCGTCTGTACCGGGTCGCTGCTCCTCGGCGCGGCGGGATTCCTCGACGGGAAGACGGCGACGACGCACCCCGCGGCGACCGACGAACTCGCCGCGTACTGCGAGGTGAGCGACGAACGCGTCGCGGACGAGGGTGACGTCGTGACCGCCCGCGGCGTCACCTCCGCGCTGGACCTCGGTCTCCACCTCGTGGAGCGACTGACCGACGCCGAGACGCGAGCCACGGTCGCAGAACAGATGGACTACCCGGAGCGGGTCTGAAGACGCCGTTCAGGCCGATTCGGCGAACGACTCGACCGAGGCGGAGTCGACGGCGACGAACGACGCGAACAGCAGGAAGGCGACGACGGCGAACGACAGCGAGAGCGTGCGTCGCGCGGACGACGAGAGCCCCAGTCGGTCGCCGACCCACGCCGTGGCGAACAGCCCCGAGAGCGCCAGCGCGGCCCCGATAGCCGCTATCCACGCGCCGCCGAGGAGCGACAGGGGAACGAGCAACAGGCCGTAGCCGAAGACGCCGACGCCGACGAGGACGGTGGCGAGGGCGAAGACGCCGACGGAACGGTCGGCGGAGGATACCGCGGAGGAATTCACGGGGAGGGAACGGCGGGCGGGAAGATAGCCGTTGTGTGAGCGGTGTTACGCCGGTGCTCGCGGGGGCGTTAGCCGGACGTCGGACTGCCTCGTCCGGTTCCGGTTTCGGCGCCGGTTCCGGTCGACTGCTGTCCGTCGCCGAGGGGGTCTTCCAGTTCGCCCATCACGGTCTCCAGCGCGTCCGTGGCGGTGAGGAGACCCACGGTATCGCCGTCTTCGAACACCAGCGCGAGTTCCTGTCGTTCGGCCTGGAACCGGTCGATGGCGTCGCTCACGGTCGTGTCCGCCGAGACGGTCATCGGCGGAGCCGCGATGTCGGCGAAGGTGACGTCGCCCGCTTTCAACTCCTCGATGCGGTCGATGACGCTCGGAACGTAGACGACGCCCTCGACCGTCTCTCGGTCCGCGCCCACGAGCGGATACCGGGTGTGCGGCGTCTCCGACACCCGCCGGAGGTTCTCCTCGGCCGAGGCGTCCGTCGAGAGGAAGACCACGTCGTCTACGGGAACCATCACGTCCCGCACCTCCCTCGTCCCGGCCTCCAGCGCGCCCAGAATCTCGTCGTGGCGCTCCTCGGAGAGTTCGCCTCGGTCCAGCAGGGAACTCATCCGGTTGCGCAGTTGGGCCCGCGTCTCGATGGCGTCCTCCTCGGCTTCCAGCCACGCGCCGGTCATCTCGATGCCGAACAGTTTGAGGGTCCACTTCGCCACGGAGTCGCCGAACGAGATGAGCGGCGAGATGACGACGTAGAACCAGTAGAGCGGCGTCGCGCCGTACCGGCACACCATGCGCGAGCGCTCGACGCCGAGGTACGTCGGCGCCTGTTCGCCGTGCGTCAGGTGGACGAGGTTGATGATGGCGTACGCGATGAGCGCGCCGGCGCCGATGGTCGCGAACACCGACCCGGCGAACAGCGGCTCGAAGAGCGCCGCCAGCGCGGGTTCGGCGACGATACCGACCGCGATACTCGACGCCGTGATTCCGACCTGACAGGTCGTGAGATACAGTTCGAGGTCCTGCGTCATCTCCCACGCGCGCTCCAGTTTCGGGTTCCCGTCGATGAACTCGTCTTCGGTGAACTGACGCGCACGCGTCAGTGCGAACTCGATGGCGACGAAGAACCCGTTCGCGAGGATGAGTAGAACGCCCGCGACGAGACGGATTCCTATCTCGACTCCGTTCATAGTAGTGAGTGCTCTCCGATTCCCGCTCCACGCCTTAGAACGTGGTGGCTGTCCGCGAGTATATATACCGTTCTCCCGAACCGTCCTGCTCGAATCCGGTCGTTGCCGAACCGACGGCGAACGGCGAGCAACGTTAACTGCGTGGCCGTCGAATCGAGGGACCGAATGTCGGTCGGAGAACTCGACGCCCTCGACAGGCGAATTCTCTACCTGCTGCAGGCAGAGGCCAGACACACCTCGTCGAGCGACGTGGCGGCGTCGGTCGACGCGTCGGCCAGCACCGTCAGGAACCGCATCCAGCGACTCGAGTCCGAGGGCATCATCCGGGGCTACCACGCCGACGTGGACTACGAGGCCGCCGGCCACCAACTGTTCACACTCATCGTCTGCACCGCACCGATGCCGGACCGGGAGGAACTCGCGGCCGCGGCCGCCGAGGTACCCGGCGTGGTGGAGGTACAGGAGGTGGTGAGCGGCGAACGGAACGTCCTCGTGCAGGCCATCGGCGTCGACGGCGACGACCTGACCCGCATCGGGGAGGAGTTGGACGAACTCGGCCTGCGGGTGTCGGACGAGGACCTGATTCGAAGCACACACCGGCGTCCGTACTCGGGGTTCGAGGAGTGAGCGTCGCAGCGACCGTGTGAGTGCGGGCACGGTGGGCACTCCGAAAGACCGGGCAGGGCGCGGCGGACGCGCCGACGGAGGTGGTCGTCCGACCACTGTCAGACGGGACGAACCGCCGCGCTCCGCGAAAGATTCAACTCGGGCGGAACTGAACTATCGTTGATTATGGTTCGTCTCGGTGACCTGCGGATTCTCATTCCGGTCGACGTCTCGGAGGCCGACCTGCCCCCACTCGACGTCCTCGACCATCTCGGTGCCGTCGAGGTGGTGCTGCTGGGGTACTTTCTGGTCCCCGACCAGGCCGAACCCGCGCTGATCAGAGACCAGTACGGGTCGGACGCCGCAGACCGACTGGACGCGGTCGCCGCCGAACACGGCGGTCCCACCGAGGTGTTGGTGTTCACGCACGACCGGGAGGCCACCATCGACCGCATCGCAGACGAGTACGACTGCGAAGCGGTGCTGACGGCCGGCCGGACGACCGTGGTCGACCGCATCCTCGTCCCGCTTCGCGGGGACGTGAACCTCGACCGCGTCCTCGCGGTCGTCGCCGACCTGTTGCTGGCGGGCGAGGAATCCGCCACCCTGTTTCACTCGGTCGCGGAGGACGCCGACCCGAGCCACGGGGAACTCCTCCTCGTGGGCGCCGTCGACCGCCTGGTCGAGTACGGAGTCGACCGCGACCGGGTCGACTGGCGGCTCTCGGAGGGGGGCGACCCGGCGGCGGACATCGTCGAACTCGGCGGGGAGTACGACCTCGTCGTCCTCGGGGAGACCGAACCCTCCCTCCGGGACCGCATCATCGGGGACGTCCTCTCGGCGGTGGTCGACGCGCTCGACGTCCCGGCGCTCATCGTGAGGGACGTCGAGTGAACCCACGAGCGACGCGCACGGGAGGGGTGCCATGAGCGCCGAAGGAGGCGAACTCGAACGGACGCTCGGCTTCCTGGAGGCGATGACGCTCGGCGGGGGGACGATGATCGGTGCGGGGATATTCATCCTCCCCGGAATCGCCGCCGAAGCCGCCGGCCCCGCGAGTTCGATATCCTACGCCATCGCCGGCTTCGTCGCGTTACTGGCGGCGCTCTCGCTCTCCGAGTTGGCCACCGGGATGCCCATCGCCGGCGGGAGCTACCACTACGTCAACCGCGCGCTGGGCGGGCTCTTCGGGGCCGTCGTCGGCTGGGGCATGTGGACGGGGCTGATGTTCGCCAGCGCGTTCTACATGATCGGCTTCGGGCAGTACCTCGTCGAACCGATTCCGTTCCTCGACGGGCGGAGCTTCATCGTCGGTCTCGGACTCGTGGGGCTGGCTCTCCTCCTCGGGATGAACTACTACGGCACCGAGGAGTCGAGCGCGTTCCAGAACGTCACGATCGGGGTCGAGACGGCTATCATCCTCGTCTTCGTCGCCGTCGGCCTGTTCTTCATCGACTCGGGGAACCTCGAACCGTTCGCCCCCTTCGGCGCCGGCGGCGTGGTCGCCACGACCGGCATCGTCTTCATCTCGTTCCTCGGCTTCGAGATAATCGCGACCGTGGCGGGCGAAATCAAGAATCCCGGCCGGACGATTCCGCTGTCGATGATTCTGTCGGTGGTGCTCGTAACCATCCTCTACGTCCTCGTCATGCTCGTCAGCACCGGGGTGATTCCCTTCGAGTCGCTCGGCGACTCGCCCATCCCGGTCTCGGACGTCGCCGTCGTCTACCTGGGTCCGGCGGGGGTGGTCGCCATCGTCTTCGCCGCCATCATCGCGGCGATATCGAGTTCGAACTCCTCGATACTCGCCGCCTCGCGGGTCATCTACGCCATGGGCAGAGACGGGGTCGTGACCGACTGGTTCAACGTGAGCCACCCCCGATTCTACACGCCTCACCGAGCCATCGCGGCCACCGGCGGCGTGACGGCGCTTCTCGTCCTCGTCGGCCTCGAAGTGGAGACCATAATCGCGCTCCTCGCGGAGGCGGCGAGCTTCAGCTTCCTCGTCGCCTACTCGCTGGTCCACGTCTCGCTCGTCGTCTTCCGGCGGGCCGACCCCGACAACTACGACCCGTCGTTCACGCTTCCGCGGCCCCTCTATCCGGTCGTTCCGGTCCTCGGCGTGGTGCTGTCGCTCGTCGTCATCTCGCAGATGGCGACGGTCGTCGTCGTCATCGGGTCGAGTATCGTCGCCTTCGGCGTCGTCTGGTACGCGGTCTACGCCCGTGGGCGCGTCGTGAGCGAGGGGCTCCTCCGCGAGGCGATTCGAGGGAAGCCGACCGAACCGTTCCGCGTGGTGGTCCCGGTGGCGAACCCGGCGACCCAGCACGGACTCCTCCGCCTCGCGGCGGCCAGCGCGCACGCCAACGAGGACCGTGGCACGCCCGAACTCGTCGCGGTCAACGTCACGCCGGTCGCGCACCCCTCGCCCCTCCAGAACGTCGAGGCCGACCGCGCGGAACACCAGCGCGACCTGCTGGAAAACGCCCGCGACATCGCCGCGGAGATGGACGTCTCCCTCCGGACCAAGACGGTGGTCGCCCCGGACGTCGGCGAGGCGATACTCGACGTGGTCGAGGCGGAGGCGGCCGACGAGGTCATCCTCGGCTGGGACGGGACGCTCGACCGCGACGGACACGTCTTCGGTGCGACGGTCGATTCCGTGGCCAGGGAGGCGTCCTGCGACGTGACGGTCGTGAACCTCAGACGGGAGACCGTCGGTACGCCGGTGGCCCTCGTCGCTTCCGGGCCGAACGCGCCGGTCGTCGCCCACCAGGCGGTCGAGTTCGCGGCCGTCGACGGAACCGTCCCGACGCTGTTGAACGTCCAACCCCCCCGGCGGGAGTCCGACGGCGACGCCGAGAAACGGGGGCGTTCGGTCGTCGTCGACGCCGCCGAGGCGGCGGGGTTGGAACCCGACCAGTACGACGTGCAGGTCGTCGTCGCGGACGACGTCGGCCGAGCGGTCGTCGAGGCGATAGCCCCGTACGACACGGTCTGCGTCGGCCTCTCGGGACGGACCGACGGACCCAGAATCCGGTTCGGAACGGTCACCGAACGGGTGGTGCGCGACGCCGCGGCCAACGTCGCCCTGGTGCGCGGGTCGTGAGCGGGCCGGTCGGTCTCAGTTCCGGATGTGCTCGTCGGTCAGACTCGCCAGTCTCGCGGCGACGCCCTCGTCGAACCCGTCTCGCGTCACGCGCCAGCCCCAGTTGCCGTCGGTGGTCCCGGGGGTGTTGAACCGCGTCTCCGCGCCGAGACCCAGCACGTCCTGCATCGTGGTGAACGCGATGACGGCGTTCGACCGCCAGACGGCGTCGATGACGGACCAGTGAATCTCGGAGCCGTCGGCGCCGATGTTGTAGTGCAGGCAGTCTCGCTGTTGGTCCGGCAGGTCGTCGTAGTAGCCGACGAACGTGTTCGTGTCGTGCGTCGAGGTGTAGCCGACGCTGTTCTCGGGGTAGTGCATCGGCTGGTACATGTCTCCCTGCTGGCACCAGTTGGCGTACTGCGGGACGCGCATGCCGGGGAACTGGAACCGGTCGCGGAGGTCCACCAGCGACTGGTCGAGGAACCCGAGGTCCTCGACGACGAACGGCAGGTCGCCGAAGCGTTCCTCGACGGCCTCGAAGAAGTCCGCGCCGGGGGCGTCGCGCCACTCGCCCGCCGCGGGGGAGTGGGCGTTCGCGGGGATGGCCCAGTACTCGTCGAACCCTTTGAAGTGGTCGATGCGGGTGACGTCGACGAGTTCGAACAGGCGGTCCAGTCGGTCCATCCACCAGTCGTAGTCGTTCTCGCGCAGGTAGTCCCAGTCGTACAGGGGGTTCCCCCAGCGTTGCCCGTCGTCGTTGGGGTTCGGCGGGACGCCCGCGACGGCGGCGGGTTCGTTCTCCTCGGTCAGGTCGAACGCCTCGGGGGTGGCCCACACGTCGGCGCTGTCGAGGGCGACGTAGATGGGCAGGTCGCCGACGAGTTCGACGCCGCGGTCGTTGGCGTACGCCTTCAGGTCGCGCCACTGCCGGTCGAAGACGAACTGGACGAACTCGCGGTAGGCTATCTCGTCGGCGAGTTCCTCGCGGTGTCGCTTGAGGGTGTCGGGGTCGTGCGTCCGAATCTCCTGCGGCCACTCGATCCACGCGCCGTCGTAGCGGGTGCGAAGCGCCATGAACAGGGCGTAGCCGTCGAGCCACGACGACTCGCGTTCGCGGAACGCCTCGAACGACTCGCGTTCGGCCGCGTCGGCCTCGGACTGGAATCGCTCGTGGGCGGTGCGGAGTCGCCCGCGCTTGTACTCGGCCACGCGGTCGTACTCGACGGCGTGCGGCGAGAAGTCGGGCACCGGTTCGAGGTCCTCGTCGGTGAGGTAGCCGTCCTCGCGGAGGGCGTCGAGGTCGACGAGCAAGGGGTTGCCCGCGAACGCCGAGTACGACTGGTACGGCGAGTGGCCGTGAATCGACGCCGTGGGGCCGAGGGGACAGAACTGCCAGAGCGACTGGTCCGCGGACGCGAGCCAATCGACGAAGTCGCGGGCGCCGTCGCCGAGGTCACCGATACCGTGCGGCCCGGGGAGCGACGTGACGTGCGCGAAGACGCCTGACTGTCGGTCGAATCTCATGACTGTCTCCACCGCCGCCGGAAAGATAAGCGTGTGGCACACCGCCCGTGACCGCGTCGCCGAACGGCCGTTACGGTTCGAAGTGAGTGACGACCGGCAGGTGGTCAGAGCGGTACGCCCCCTCTCGAATCCCGAGCGTGCGGTACTGGAGGACGTCCGCCTCCGCGGGGGTGAAGACGTAGTCGATCCTGTCCTCCAGTTCGTCGGTGAAGCCGTGGTAGGTACCCCACGGACCGTACACCGAGGCCGTCCCGGCTTCCCGACGCCCGTCGACGACTGGACTCGGCCCGGCGCCCGTCCGACCCGTGAGGACGTGGTACGGCGGGGCCGTCGGGACGGAGTTGAGGTCGCCCGTGACGACGACCATCTCGCCGTCCTCCGCGCGACGGGACGCGCGTTCCCGGACGATTTCGGCCGACCGGCGGCGAGCCTCCGCGTCGACGTGAGAGAAGTGGGTGTTACAGAACCAGAAGTCCGCGCCCGTCTCGACGTCGGTCAGTCCGACCCACGTCGAGATGCGGGGGTTCTCCGCGCCCCACCCGACGCTCGGGGTGTCGGGAGTCGGCGAGAGCCAGAAGACTCCCCGCTCCCGCACGTCGAAGCGGTCCGGCGACCAGGCGACGGGTACCGCCTCGCTCTCGTCGCCGCCCTCGCGGCCGATGCCATACCAGTCGTAGTCGGATATCGTCTCACGCAGGTCGGTGAACTGGTTGGGTTGAGCCTCCTGGACGCCGAGCAGTTCGGGGTCGACCCGGTCGACCGCCTCCGCGACGCGAGGGAGACGCGACGTCCACGGGTAGTCGTCCTCCGGGTTGTCGTACCTGACGTTGAACGAACAGGCCGCGAGCGTCCCCTCGCCGTCGGGTTGCTCGAAGTCGTCGCCGTCGGCGTCGAAAACCCGACCGAGGGTGTCGAGACTCCCCGTCGCACCGAGGGCCGTGCCGGCGCCGATGAGCGTCTCGCGCCGTGAGAGTGAGTCGAAGTCCGTCACGATTATTCCAGAACTTCGAGTCTTGAAAAATGTTTTCGCCGGAGCCGTGTGTCTCCGGTCGGAGAGACAGTGGGGGAAAGCCGACGTTCGGTCGAACCCGCCGATTCCCGCGGGGAGGACGGGAGACCGGTCACCGAGCCGTGTGGCCCCGTAGCGCCCTTCAAAAACACTTATTCGTGCGCTCCGATTCCGAACGCACATGAGTGAAATCGTTGTGACGCTCCCCGACGGGTCGGAGTTGTCCGTCGAGGAGGGTGCGACGGTCGAGGACGTCGCCTACGAAATCGGACCGGGACTCGGTTCGGACACCGTCGCGGGCGTCGTGGACGGCGAACTCGTGGACAAGGCCGCTCCGGTCCACGACGGCGCGCAGGTGGTCATCGTCACGGACCAGAGCGACGAGTACCTCCGCGTCCTCCGCCACACCGCCGCACACGTCTTCGCCCAGGCACTCCAGCGTCTGTATCCGGAAGCGAAACTCGCCATCGGCCCGCCGACGGACGAGGGGTTCTACTACGACGTGACGAACGTCGACCTCGACGCCGACGACCTGGCGGAGATAGAGGCGGAGATGGAGGCGATTATCGAGGAGGACCTCCCGGTGGAGCGAGAACTCCGCTCGCGCGAGGAGGTCCTCGAACAGTACGAGGACAACCCGTACAAACTCGACATCCTGAACGAGGAGGCCGCCGACGAGGAGGAACTCTCCTTCTACGTGCAGGGGGAGTTCTCCGACCTCTGCAAGGGACCGCACGTCGAGTCGACGGGCGACGTCGGCGCGGTGAAACTGCTCAACATCTCCTCGGCGTACTGGCGCGGCGACGAGGACAACGAGACGCTGACGCGCGTCTACGGCACGGCGTTCGAGTCCGAGAAGGACCTGACGGAGTACATGGAACTGCGCGCGGAGGCCGAGGAACGCGACCACCGCAAACTCGGACAGGAGATGGACCTGTTCTCCATCCCCGAGGTGACGGGGCCGGGACTCCCCCTCTATCACCCGAACGGCAAGCGCATCCTCTCGGAACTGTCCGGCTTCGCGGAGTCGCTGAACCTCGACGCCGACTACGAACCCGTCGAGACGCCGCACCTGTTCCGCACGGAACTGTGGAAGCAGTCCGGGCACTACGACAACTACGTGGACGACATGTTCCTCCTCGACGTGAACGACGAGGAATATGGACTAAAACCGATGAACTGCCCGGGCCACGCGACCATCTTCGACCAGCACTCGTGGTCGTACCGTGACCTGCCGGTCCGCTACTACGAGGACGGGAAGGTGTACCGGAAGGAACAGCGCGGCGAACTGTCCGGCCTCTCGCGCGTCTGGTCGTTCACCATCGACGACGGCCACCTGTTCTGCCGCCCCGAGCAGATAGAGCAGGAGATTCGACAGGTGATGGACTCCATCTACGAGGTGCTGGAGACGTTCGGCTTGGAGGCGCACGTCGCCCTCGCGACGCGCCCCGAGAAGTCCGTCGGGAGCGACGAGATATGGGAGCAGTCGGAGACGCAGCTCCGGTCGGTCCTCGACAATCAGAACATCGACTACGACCTCGAACCGGGCGACGGCGCGTTCTACGGGCCGAAGATAGACTTCGCGTTCGAGGACGCCCTCGGGCGGAAGTGGGACGGTCCGACGGTGCAGGTGGACTTCAACATGCCCGAGCGGTTCGACCTGACGTACACGGGCGAGGACAACGAGGAACACCGCCCGGTGATGATTCACCGCGCCCTCTACGGCAGTTACGAGCGGTTCTTCATGGTCCTCATCGAGCACTTCGACGGCAAGTTCCCGCTCTGGTTGGCGCCCGAACAGGTTCGCATCCTGCCCATCTCCGACGACCAACTCGGCTACGCCCACCGCGTGAAGAACGAACTCGGGGACTTCCGCGTCTCCGTCGAGGACCGGTCGTGGACGCTCGGCCGGAAGATTCGGGAGGCGCAGGAGGACAACGTGCCGTACATGCTCGTCGTCGGCGAGAACGAGGCGGAGTCCGGCACCGTCTCGGTCCGCGACCGACAGGAACGCGAGGAGAAGGGCGTCGACATCGAGCAGTTCCGCGACCACGTCGCCGCCGAGTACGAGGAGAAGCGCCTCGAACCCGACTTCCTCGCGGACTGAGGTCGGGGGCGTTCGGCGCTGTGTAGGCGTGTACGCTCGGGTGCGAGGAACACGGCAGTCGGAAACGGAGCGCTCAGGGAGAGTCCATATCTCGGGGCACGACGGGCGTATCTTAGACGCCGGGTCGTGTCGATTAAAAACTGGGTTTGCCGGAACCGCCGCCTCTGCCCACGTACGTTGCGGTGAAGACGGTGACGTTGTTGATGGGGAACGCTGAGACCACGGTATCGCCTCCTATCCAGCCGAGTGAGTGCTGAGCCGGCGGGGGGTACACGTCGTTGCCCTTCCCGTCCAACGAGTACGGCGCTGAGGGGAGCGGGTCATTTCCCTTGCCATCGAGTGAGTACAGCGACGGAGGGAACGGATCGTCGCCCTTCCCGTCCATGGGTTCGGCCGCTGTTGTTCCGACGGTGCCGGCGACCCCGGCAGTCAAAACGACCGCGACGAGGAGTGCTCTGATAGCAGTGCGTCCAGCCGTGATGTGGGTGAGTGCCTTCATCACAGATGGATCAAGGAGGGGGTATCCGATGACGATAGACGCTTACTACTGAAGCGGACTCTCGAAAGAGGACTCTAGATAGCTAGAGCGTGCAGAGTCCGTCTCGTACATTTTTCCCACTTCCGTGGCTGTGGCCGCCGGAACAGTCGGCCGCACGAGCTTCGAGACGTGCGCCCTGCACGCAGCACGGCTTGGGAAACCCATCACCCACCAGCCACTTCGACAGGGCCGGCCGTTTCGCTTTTCGGCCAACCTCACTTCGACGTCAGGTCCGCTCTCGTGTCGATGTCGCACCTACGTCGTCGTCTCCGCCGCGTCGGCGTCCTCGTCGCCGTCGTCCGCCGCCGCCCGTTCGGCCCGCCGGTTGGCCGCGGCGAGGCGGTCCAGTTCCGCGGTCAGCAGTCGCTGGAACTCGTCGTCGCGGGCCAGACGCGCGGCCGTCCCGACGTGGCCGCGGTCCCACCTGACGAGGTTCCGGCGGGGTACGTCCCACCGGCGGAGGAGGCTCTCGAACGACGCCGCGGGGGCGACGTCGTCGCGCGCGCCGTAGCAGGCGAGGATGCGTTCGGGCGACAGAGACGGCTTCGCGGGCGGGTTCAACAGCGGCGCGAACTCGTTCAGGTCGTCGCCAGTCCACCCGGCGGCCGTGAGGGCGTCGTCCTCGCCGAGCAACGAGACGAGACGCGACCCCGTGAGGAGTTGCGTGACCGACCCCGCGGCGGCGACGGGGGCCGCGAGGTCCGGGCGCATCGACTCGGGCCAGTGACCGCACCGCCCGGCGACGTGGAGGGCGACGATGCCGCCGAGGCTCAGTCCGCCGACGGCGACGGCGGGCGCACCCTCGCTCCGCGCCCACTCGACCAGCACGCCCGCCTCCTGCGCCGCGGCGCCGTAGAGTTCGAAGTGACCGACCGGCCCGCGGGCGAGGTAGGGTTCGCCCGCGTACGACCCGAGGGGTTCGCGGCGGCCGTGCCACGGCGCGTCCGGGAGGACGACCCGGTAGCCCCGCCGGGCGAGGCGGCGGCCGACGGCCTCCTCCTCGGGCCAGTAGCCCAGTCTGTCGCCGAGCGAACCGAGGCCGGAGAAGAAGACCACCGTCGAGAGTTCGTCGACGGCGTCCTCGGGTTCGTACACCCGCGCCTCGGCGGTGTCGCCGACGTGGAGCGACGGCGTCGCGAACCGGAGGCGGTACTCCACCGTGCCCGGACCGAACACGGTCTTCGACCGGGAGACGCGCGGGAGCGACTCCGTCACCGTGGAGTCGGCGAACCCGTACAGCCGTTCGGGTTCCGCGAGTTCGTGCGCCCAGCGTTCGCGGGCGTCGTCCGGGGGCGGTACGTCGAACGCGACGGACGGGACGAGGTGGTCGTCGACGAGGAAGCCGAACGCGTCGCCCGGCCGGGCGTGGGCGGCGTCGGCGCGGCGGCGTTCGCGTTCGAGAGCGACGCGTTCGTCCGGCGTCGAGTCGTCGTCACCCCAGAACGCTGCCTCCCAGCGCTCCGCGACGTCCTCGTGGCGCTCGCGAATCTCGGCGAACTCGGCGAGTGCCGCCTCGACTCGGTCGTGCAGGTGCGGGGCGGGCGGGGCGTCGGCCTCGCGGAGGAAGGCCGCCGGTCCGGCGCCGAGCGACACGTCCGCCGCGGCGCGGGCGCGACGGACGGCGAACTGTCCCGGGAGACGGCGGAGCGAGAGCGTCTCGAACGGTGCCGTCTCGAACAGGCCGCCGACGGGCGACGCGAGGAGTCGGTGGACGCGCGGTGTGTCGAGTCTGTCCATGGTCCCCGTACGGAGCGAGAACCCATCACTCTATAGTCACGTTCGCGACCGGTCGCGGAACCGAACGGTCGAGGGGTCGGCGGGGAGCGTCGACGGCAGAACGGTCAGAGGCCGAAGTCGCTCGTATCCTCGTAGTGCGCGCCGTGGGAGGACTCGCGTTCGTATATCGGTTCGCGCCGGACGACGGCGGTGCCGCCGGACGGGAGTCCCGCCGCCCACACGTCCTCTAGGAACCAGACCGGTTCGAGGTCCTCGGGAGTGAGGCCGGCCGCGCGTTCGAGGTGGTCGAACGCGGCGCTCCGGGTGGTGAACAGGCGTTCGGCGCGGCGCCGCCGGAAGTCGGGCGCGACGTAGCACTGCCACGTCGTCCCGGTGACGACGACGGGGTCGTCGACCCTGTCGTCGGGGTCCAGGTCGCCCCAGCGGTGTCGTAACCAGACGCGCGCGCCGGACTCCGTCTCGCGACACAGTTCCACCTCGCCGAGGACGATGAGGTCCTGGATGGCGCGGGGGATGTTGAGGTCTGGAAACAGGCCGCCGTAGGCGTGTTCGAACTCTTCGGCAACTTGGGAGAGCGACACCACTCCCTCGGGGAGCGAACGGAGCGTCTTCCGGACTCGCTCGTAGGCTTCCTCGGGTGGTGCGTCCTCGCGGAACATCGACCGAAACGAGGAGACGCGCGTGATAAATATCGACCGGTCGGTTATCCCCGGTGATACTCAGAGACGGGACGCCGGTCCGGTCGCCGCGGCGCGGACTCACCACTCGGTGAGTGCGCTCGGACCGAAGTCGTACGTGAGGATGGCGAGGAAGGAGAACACGCCCGTGATGGCCGACGCGCCGCCGACGTAGAACACCCACGACATCCCCACCTCGGTCATCAGCCACCCGCCGAGGAGGGGCGCGACGACGCTCCCCGGCCGCCAGAGGAGTTCGCGGATGCCGAACGAGGAGGCGACGCCGCCGTCGTCGGTGCCCTCGTCCGCGAACAGCGCCATGCTCGCCGGTTCGCGGAAACTGTCGGCGACGCCGAGCAGTCCCGAGAGGCCGACGAGCGGGAGGAACGCGGCCGAGAGCGGGCCGAGGACGGGGTACGTCTCGGGGAGGCCGAATGCGGCCCCGATGGCGGGCGAGAACGGCACCGCGAGGGCGACGAGCCCGTACGCGCCGCCGCCGACGAAGACGAACAGCGCGCGGCCGTACTCGTCGGAGAGTCCGCCCGTCTTCGGTTGGAACAGCATGTTGGTGAACTTCTCGGCGACGACGGTGAGCGAGACGGCCAGACTCGTGTAGGCCAGACCGCCGCCGGCAGCGGAGAGGCCCGCGTAGATGGGCACCCACGTGCGGACCAGCGTCACGGCGACGGCGTACTGGGTGCGGAAACTGGCGATGGTGAGGATGCGGCGGTTCAGCGCGAGGTCCGAGAACGGGAAGCCGGCGATGCGCGTGTGGTCCGGTTCGAGGAGGACCCACAGCGTGACGGTGGCGACGGTCATGAGGACGACGATGACGGCGAAGACGGGCGTGAAGCCGGCGGCGTCGTACAGCGCACCCGCCGAGAGACTGCCGAGGATGGAGGCGGCGAACCGGGCCGCGTTCGCCTTGCCGATGTTGTTCGCTCGCGTCCCCACGTCGGACAGTTCGCCGACCAGCGCCAGCGACATCAGGCCCGCGCCGGTGACGGCGACGCCCTGGAGGGCGCGCGCGCCGACGAAGGCGAGGCTGGAGTCGACCAGCGGAAACAGCGCGTACGAGAGCGTGCCGAGGGCGAGGACGGCGACGAGAATCTTCCCCTTGTCGAACCGGTCGCCGGCCCACGCGAGGGGGACGACGGCGACTGTCTGCGCGAGCGTGAAGCCCGTGGTGTACATCCCGATGACGAACCCGGCACCGAGCGTGAAGAGCCCGAACACCGAGACGCCCGTGGGGTCGAGCGTCTCGATGTAGTCGGGGAGGAGCGTCACGAGCGTGATGAAGCCGAAGCCGCCGGCGAAGCGCGTGAGGTAGAGCGCGTAGAACTGGAGCCTGTCCCGGTTCACGGCGGTACTGCGGAGGAGCGACGAAAAGCGGTTTCGGTTCGAAGGGCGCTGCGCGCGAACGGAGTGCCGCGAACGTCTCAGTCGGCGTCGTAGCCGTGGCCCGTCGCCGGCGCGGACGTCTCGCCGAGGACGCGGGCGCGAATCGTGTCGCGCTTGACGAGGGCGAACCCGGCGAAGATGGCGAGGAAGCCGACGAGCGTCGTCGTGCTCACGAGGTGGCCGAGGAGCGCCCACCCGGCGACGGCGGCGACGACGGGTTCGAGGTAGCCGACGAGGTTTATCTCCGTCGCGCCGACGCGTTCGTGCAGGGCGAAGTAGATGAGGAAGCCGACGACGCCGGAGACGAGCGTCAGGTAGGTGAGCGAGACGACGGCCGTCGTCGTCCACTCGATGGCGGCGGGGGACTCGCCGCGGGCGAGCGACCCCGCGAAGAGGACGGCAGCGCCGACGAGCATCGCCCACGCCTGCATCGACTCGGCGGGAAGCGTCGTCCGGAGCGGTTCCGTGAGGACGGCCCCGACGGCGAAACTCGCCGCGCTGAGGAGGACGAGGACGATGCCGAGGAGGTTCGTCGAGAGGAGGTTCGCGGGGTTCGGGTCGGCGACGACGACGACGCCGACGACGCCCAGGAGGAAGCCGCCGGCGGCGACGTTGTCGAGCGACTGGCCGAGAATCGAGGCGGCGGCGACGGCGGTCAGCACCGGGGCGAGACTGACGACGACGGCGGCGACGGCGCCGGAGACGTGCATCTCGCCGAGGTACAACAGCGCGTGGTAGGCGGCGATGATGAACACGCCGACGACGCCGACGCTCAGCCACTCGGGTCTGTCTCTGGGGTACCAGCGGTCGGTGGTGACGACGGCGTACCCGAGGATGAGGACGCCGGCGATGGCGTAGCGGATGCCCGCGAACAGGACGGGCGGGAAGTGTTCGAGTCCGGCCTCGATGGCGACGAACGACGTTCCCCAGAACGCGGCGAGCGCGAGGAACAGGAGGGCGTTCCAGTTGGACGTATCGGAGCGAATTCGGAGCGACATGGTCGTAGTCGTCATCAGAGATGGCCCTTCTTAAATTTGACTACAATAGATTCTCGTAACTTCGATTTTGATTCAATATAGATTCCGTTTTGTGCACGATAGACCAGTATAGATGCGAATCGGTTGAAGATACGCTGTAACATGTCGCGAGCGGAACTTACAACCGCCGCGACGTGGATGCACAGACACCGCGGCCATGGACGAACGAGACATCCGCCTTCTGAAGGCCATATCCGACCTCGAGACGGGCAGCCCCGAACGACTGCACGAGGAGACGGGAATCCCCGTCTCGACCATCCACTATCGGTTGAACAACCTCCGCGAGGCGGGCGTCATCAAGAACGACCTGTACGACATCGACCTGGAGAAGGTCGGACTCGGCGTCACCGTCATCGTGGAGTTGCTCACCGACTACAGCGGACCCCACCAGAACTTCGAGGAGAAGATTCTCGACGTGGAGGGCGTCACGCAGGCGTACTTCACGATGGGCGAGACGGACTTCGTCGTCGTCGCCCACCTCTCGGGGCGGGAGATGGTCGAACGACTCATCACGGACTTCGAGACGATAGACGAGGTGGAGCGGACGAACTCGACGTTCGTCGTCTCCTCGCTTCGGGACAGCGCACGCGTCCTCCAGAACTACGAGTTGGAGACGCTCCTGGACGAACTCCTCGACGAGTGAGCGGGCGGGCGGCCGATTCTCGGGACGAGATAGTTCTTCACTAGTTCGAAATGGTTGCAGAAGCTGATAATAAATTCTTTTTCTGCAAACGAGAGTTTAAGATGGAGTAGTGGGTGATAACACTCATGCGTCCCCCCGCCACCAACCCAACCCAGACCGAGACGACGACGGTTCACATCGAGTGGCCGATGAACGACCACGGGGCGATGACGGTCCGCGTCGAGGGGTCGAACGAGGTACGCCAACTGGTCGAGTTCGCGGACGGGAACGTCGAAGGGACGATGGCGAAACTCCCGGCCGGTGCGAGCCTCCCCGTGCGGATGGAGTCGCTCGGCACGCGGGGGAACGCCTGGCGCGTCACCGGACTCGTCGGGCGGACCCCGCAGTCGATAACCGACACCTCAGGGCGCGACGACCCGACGCACCGCGGCCACCGTTCCGACAAAGAGTACGGCGAGGCCAAGGAACGCGCCGAGATGTGAGGGAACCGTCAAGGGGCCGGCCGTCAGCGTCGTCGCGCCGGCGACGAGTCGCTCTCCCACGCCGAGTCGGACGCCGAAGACGGCGGCCGTCCCGAGGACGAGGAGCGAGAGCACGATTCCGGTTCGGTCCGTGGGCATCGGTCGAGATATTCTCTCGAGACTGATAAACACGCGCAACAGAGTGTAACTGAACGGCCGCGCGGCGTTCGCCGACCGATGAGGAACGCCCCTCGTAGGTAGAGATGGAGTATTCTCCGAACTGATAGCCTCACGCGCACGGTTTCACCGGAAACCCGGTGTGGTGGCGAGCGGCACGGCTCGCACGGTACGTGTCGTTTCGGTCCGCAGGAAGCGGGCCGGGAGGGAGTTGAACCCCCGACCGTCTGATTAAGAGTCAGACGCTCTCCCTAACTGAGCTACCGGCCCGTACGATTTCTCGTTTCCGCGGGGTAAGTAAAGACCTTTCGTTTAAGCGCGTTGGTGACAGACCGGCACACGGGAGTCGACTCCGCGGGACGCCGTCCCGGTGAAGGAGAGTCGGGTCCGCGCGTCCGCGGCGGTGGGGCCGCGACGAGTCGGTTCGGCGGACTCTCGGAAACGAGTGCTGTTAAGTGTCGTCCGACCAGACGTGAGGACGATATGAGCGCTGGGGTCACGATATCCTCGATGTCCACCTACGCGATTCTCGGTTGCGGGAGCGTGGGCCACGCGGTGGCCGAGGAACTCACAGAGGAGGGGAAAGACGTCCTCATCCTCGACAAAGACGAGAGCCGGGTCGAAGCCCTCCGCGACCAGGACCTGAACGCGCAGACGACGGACATCTCGGACCCCGAAGTCGCCGAGGCCGTCGCCGATCGGGACGTGGTCCTCATCCTCGCCTCGGACGTCGAGGCGAACAAGGCGGCCGTCTCGGCCATCCGCGACCGCAACACCGACCAGTTCGTGGTCGTGCGCGCCTCCGACCCCGTCTCCGAGGACGAACTCGCCGAACTCGGCGCGGACGTGGTCATCAACCCCTCGGAGGTCATCGCCGACTCCGCGCTTCGCTCGCTGGAGTCCGGCGAGTTGGAGTACAAGGCGCGCCAACTGGCCGACCTCCTGGAGTCGACGGAAGGGAAGCTGGCCATCCTGACGCACGACAACCCGGACCCCGACTCCATCGCGAGTGCGGCCGCCCTGCAGGCCATCGCCGCCGAGTACGACGTGGCGTCCGACATCCTCTACGACGGCGAGATGGGTCACCAGGAGAACCGCGCGTTCGTGAACCTCCTCGGTATCGACCTCACGCCCCTGTCCGAAGCGCCCGACCTCTCGGAGTACGGCGCGGTGGCCCTCGTAGACCACATGAAGTCGGGGGAACCCGACATCGGCACCGAGGTGGACATCTTCATCGACCACTTCGAACCGGACGAGGGTATCGACCCGATGTTCATCGACGTGCGGCCGAACGTCTCCTCGACGTCGACCATCCTCACGAAGTACATCCAGGAGTTCAACATCAGTCCCAGCGAAGCCGTCGCGACGGCGTTGCTGTACGGCATCCGCGCGGAGACGCTGGACTTCAAGCGCGAGACGACGCCGGCGGACCTGACCGCCGCGGCGTACCTCTACCCGTTCGCCGACCACGACACCCTCGAACAGGTGGAGTCGCCGTCGATGTCGCCGGAGACGCTGGACGTCCTCGCCGAGGCCATCCAGAACCGCGACGTGCAGGGGAGCCACCTCGTCTCGAACGCCGGATTCATCCGCGACAGGGACGCCCTCGGACAGGCGGCCCAGCACCTCCTCAACCTCGAAGGCGTGACGACGACGGCCGTGTTCGGCATCGTCGACAACAACATCTACCTCTCGGCTCGGTCGAAGGACATCCGCATGAACATCGGCAACGTCCTGCAGGACGCGTTCGAGGGCATCGGCGAGGCGGGCGGCCACTCGACGCAGGGCGACGTGGAGATTCCGCTCGGCATCTTCACCGGCATCGAGACGTCCGACGACAACCGCGACACCCTCCTGCAACTCACCGAGGAAGCCGTGCGCCGAAAACTGTTCGAGGCGATGGGCGTCGAGAGCACGGAGAGCGGAAACGGCGGCTGAAATCGGGAAGCGAACGCGGAATCGGCGAGACGATGCGCGTCGGCGAACCTCAGGCGACGAGCGACGACTCTTCTTCTTCGTCGGGTTGCTTCAGGCGTTCGATCACGTCGTTGATGAGGATGACGTCGCCGACGGCGCGGACCCAGCGGTAGGGGATGAGGACGCCTTTCCCCGGTTCGATTCGATTGCGAAACAGTTCGTCGTTGAGTCGTCCGAGCGCGAGTCCGGTGACCGACTGCCGGTCGAGGTCGAGGCGAATGTCGTCGACCTCCCCCACGAACACACCGTTGTTCGAGTAGACCTCGCGCCCGACGAGCGTCGTCAACTCTTCGGGAGTCCCGTCCATGTGCAGTCTCTTGAAGGCATCCGCCTTAATTGTTCGTAGCCGCGGGCCCGCAGACCGTCCAGCGGCCGAGAAGACGGCTGACGAGCGTCAGACAACACGTTCCTCAGGAAGACGTTCTCCGCAGGAGTGAGGTCGGTCCGGCGGCACCGTGTGGCGGTCGAGGCGGCGACCCGTCCCCCCGGGGTCAGGGGAACCAGCCCGCCGCCAACTCGGCGTCGTCGACGGTGCCGGCCGCGCGGCGTTTCGCGCCCGCCGACCGGGCGACGGCGTACGACTGGACGACGAAGTAGACGGCCCAGAGGACGTAGCCGCCGGCACCGCTGCCGACGACGAGGGGCACCGTCTGGAACGACCCCAGCCCGAACTCGACCAGCGTCTCGCCGACGAGGAGGACGCTGAAGTAGCCGTAGAACCCCGACGCCCACCACATCGCCCCCACCCGCCCCCATCCGGGCTGGAGGTGTTCGGGGAGGCGCGTCGTGTTCATCACGAGGACCAGCGCCGTGTAGGGCCACATCATCACGCCCGACATCGCCGCGCCGACGACGAGGAAGAAGAACGGTTCGCGCCCCTCGAACGGCGACGTGAACAGGAGGATGATGGCGATGCCCCAGAGGCAGAAACCGGTCAGGACGCGCCAGAACAGCGTCTCCAGGTCCCAGCCGGCCTCACGGCCGTACACCTCGTAGATGGCGTCGACGCTGTTCCGGACGAACGACTCGACGATGGCGTACTCGGTGGTGAAGAGGGCGACGAACAGGACGAGGAAGACGAGTATCCGCCCGGCGGGGCCGAGGAGGGGGACCACGTCGCCCAGCCACATCTGGAGGGCGTCGGCGGTGGTGCCGGGGGCGTAGCGGATTGCGACGCTCATCAGCGCCGGCGCGACCAGGAACAGGCCGAAGACGAAGGTGAGCAGGTGTTCGAGTTGGACGACGCGCCACCATCCGCGCCAGCGCTTGAGGTTCGTCGTCGTCGGCCGGAAGGTGAAGCCGTCGCGTTCGATGGGTTCGGGGTCGTCGCCGCGGAACGGGTTCTTCACGCGCCCCTGGTAGTTCCCCATGCCGTACCCCTTCTCGCGCGCCCAGAGGCTCTGCGAGAGGTTGAGGTAGCCGCCCGCGCCGGCGAACGCCAGTCCGCCGAGGAAGACGGCTATCTCCATCTCCGGCGGGAGGCTCCCGACGGCCGACGCCGCCGCCGGCAGGTCCGCGAGTTCGACCCACGACCCCGAGACGGCGACGAGGAGGACGGCGGCGACGATGGAGACGAACAGCAGGCCTATCTGGAACACCTCGACGGCGTTGTACATCACCGACGACACCTGATACGAGAGCCAGATGACGACCATCAGTCCGACGGCGATGAGTTTCCACGCCGCGATGGACGCGCCGAGGAGCGTGACGGACCCGGTCAGTCCGAGCGCCGCCGTCCCGACGCGCGCCGCACTCGCGGCCCACCCCGGCCACCCGAGGCTGACGAGTCCGCCGACGAGGAACAGCCACGGCCAGTGGTCTGCGATGCGCGCGAAGGCGCGAAAGACGCTCTCGCCGGTGGCGAGCGTCCACCGCTGGAGTTCGGTGTTGATGACGAACTGGGTGAGGACGCCGACGACGAACGCCCAGAACAGCGTCCAGCCGTACTGAGAGGTCAGGACGGGCCAAAACAGCGTCTCACCGCTCCCGAGAGACGCGCCGAGCATGATGGCCGAGGGGCCGACGATGTGGCCGACGCGGGGGACGCGCGGCAGGTCCGTCAGGCGGAACGCGCCGCCGTCGCCCCTGTCGGGGTAGTCGTCCGTCTCGCCCGCCCGCTTCAACTCCTCGTAGCGCAACGGGAGGAACCACGTCCCCCGGTACTGCCTGCCCTCCACCTCCGAGGCGTACACCTCGTCGCCGCGGGCCGGGTGGTCCGACGGTCGCTCCCGCCCCTCGCCCCCGCCGTCGTCGCCTGCACCGGGCGCTGACGACCCGTCCGCCGGTGAAGGCGGGCGGTTCTCGTCGTCGGAGGAATCGGAGGACATCGCTGTGACGGGAGTGAGTCTCGCCGGGTCTGTGATAAATTCGGTGGGTCGCTGATAGCAGGTAGCACGCGGGCCGAGGGAGTCGGGCGTCGGTCAGCCCCCGAGGAAGTGCCAGATGTGCCCCCGTTCCTCCGGCGGGTCGACTCCGGGCAGTTGCTTCAGCGCGGGTTGGATGGCGTTCCACCACCCCTCCGCCGACTCGAACCCCGCGGGGTAGTCGTGGTAGACGTCGCGTAGGAAGTCGGCCTTCTTCGCCTCCGGGTGGTCGGCGAGGTACTCGTACGCCGCGGACAACGCCTCGCGGCGGGCGTCGAGCATCGGTCCACTCCCCGGCAGGTTTGCGTCCGCGATGGCGTTCGAGACGGCGGGGCGACGGTCGGGGACCGAATCGGGGTCCTCCGACACCGCTACGGCGTCCTCCTCGGCCGTCTCGGACGCCGTCGTCGACGACTCCGACGCCGCCCCCGTCATCGGAACCCACCAGACGCGGGACCGCGCCCCGACCTTCCGGGTGGCGAGGTCACCGCACGCTTCGAGTTCGTTCAGTTTGTTGTGCGCCGTCCGACGCGAACAGTCCAGCGCCTCCATCACGTCCGAGGCGGTGAGCGGTCGCGCGCGGTCCTCGCGCGCTTCGAAGACGGCGAGCACGCGGTCCAGCGGAATGCGGTCCACGTACTGACCGTGCTCGTTCCGGGGGCGCGCGCGAGCCTCCTCGTCCATGAGTCGACCTCTACACACGACAGAATAAGCCTTTGCACACGTGGGCATCGCCACGACACACGTGTGGACAGCCACGATACACGAATGTAGAGGACGGCGCGTCGGTCCGCGGCCGCCGGAGGCGAGGCCGCCCGAGAGCCACCGAGTCCGCCATTTTGACGCTCAGTACGGTCTTTAACCGACCGTGAAACCACCTACACACGAGTGAACTGGCCGCGTCACCGGTAGGGCAGTTTTCGTAATTAACGATAGATATATATCACAATAACTGGGTTCGATATGCCACGATGCACCGCATCAGGCACGAATCTGGAATCGAATCGCTCGGCGAGACGCGAGAGGGGGTAACCCATGGCTAGCACGATGGAGATCCTCGTCTCGTTGCTCCCGCTTCTGACGATAGCCGTCCTCATGGTCGGCTTCTACTGGCCTGCGACGCGGGCCATGCCGGTGGCGTGGCTGGTCGCCATCGCCGCGGGCGTCGTCGGGTGGGGCATGAACGGGACCTGGATCGCCGCCGCGACGATAAACGGCTTCATCACCGCGGCGAACATCCTCTACATCGTCTTCGGGGCGATACTCCTCCTGTACACGCTCAAGCAGACGGGCGCGTTCGACGCCATCAACGCCGGCTTCGCCTCGGTGAGCGAGGACCGCCGGGTGCAGGTGGTCCTGCTCGTCTTCCTGATGGGGTCGTTCATCGAGGGCGCGGCCGGCTTCGGGACGCCCGCGGCCATCGTCGGTCCGCTGCTCGTCGGCCTGGGCTTCCCGCCCCTCGCAGCAGTGGTCATCGCCCTGACGGGCAACCTGATGGCCATCACGTTCGGCGCCGTCGGGACGCCGCTCATCATCGGGATGATAGACATCTTCGAGAGCGTCGACACCATCACCGCCGACGTCGTCGCCAACGGTCCCTACGCCAGCATCGCCGCGTGGGTGGCGGACATCGCGGTGTGGGCCGCGGGGTACCACGTCATCGTCGGCATCGGCCTGCCGTTCATCGGCGTGGCGATGATGACGCGGTTCTTCGGCGAGGAGCGGTCCATCAAGCCCGCTCTCGAAGTCCTGCCGCTCACGCTGTTCGCGTGGGCCGCGTTCTCGGTGCCGTACTTCCTGACCGCCTGGTTCCTCGGACCCGAGTTCCCCGGCCTCCTCGGGGCGATGGTCGGGCTGGTCGTGGTGGTCGGCGCGCTACAGGCGGGCTTCTTCCACCCCGACGAGGAGTGGGACTTCGGCCCGGAGGCGGCGTGGCCGGACCACTGGGTCGGCGACATCGAACCCGGCGAGACCACGTCCGACGACGGGGCCATCGCCGCCGACGGCGGGGCGGTGCAGTCGAGCGTCCCCACCGCGTCGATGCCGCTGTGGAAGGCGTGGACGCCGTACGTGCTCGTCGCGGCGTTGCTCGTCGTGACGCGCGCCTTCGACCCCGTGAACGCGTTCGTCACGATGGACGTGTTCACCATCACCTGGTCGGGGCTCCCCTTCACCGGGGACAGCATCCTCGGGACGGGACTCACGAACGACTTCGCCCTGCTGTACCTGCCGGGCGCGGTGTTCGTCGCCGTCCACCTGCTGACGATTCCGCTCCACGGCATGGACGGCGCCGACATCAAGGCGGCGTGGACGGAGACGATAGAGAAAGTCGCGCCGGCCGTCGTCGCGTTGCTGTTCGCCGTCGCGACGGTGCAGATAATGCTCCAGTCGGGGGCCGCGACGGGCACCGACAGCATGCTCATCGTCCTCTCGGAGGGGATGGCGAACGTCGCGGGCGGGGTCTATCCGTTCTTCGCGGCCTACGTCGGCGCGTTCGGCGCGTTCCTCGCGGGGTCGAACACGGTGTCTGACATCCTGTTCGGCACGTTCCAGTACGGCGTCGCCGAACAGATCGGCACGCCGCGAACGATAATGCTCGGGGCGCAGGCCGTCGGCGGCGCCATCGGCAACCTCATCGCCGTCCACAACGTCGTGGCCGCCCTCGCGGTCGTCGGCCTCGTCGGCGAGGAGGGGCGGGTCATCCGCCTCGAACTCATCCCGCTGGTCTACTACGGGACGGCGACGGGCCTCCTGGCACTCCTGTTCAGTTACGTGCTGTTCCCGGGGGTGTTCTGAGCCGGCGACCCGCCGGACGCCGTCGCGTCCGCCGACGGCCCGTCGAACGACGACCGCCGCACCGCACGCCGACCGTACCAGACGAACTACCCGCTACGGGTGTCTTTATTTGACTCACACCACTCGACTTAGAGGACAACTCACACATGGCATCGAACTCTCGTGAACACACCGCCGACCCCGCCGTCGACGGCGACGCGAACTACGACTACGCCAGCGACGACGTGGCGCGTCCGGCACTGGTCTCGGACCTCGAATCGCTCGTCGACGGCGACGTGCGGTTCGACACGTACTCGCGTCAACTGTACGCGACGGACGCCTCGGCGTACGAACAGACGCCGCTCGGCGTCGTCATGCCGGAGTCGACGGACGACGTCGTCGCGGTGATGGAGTACTGCGCGGAGCGAGAGATTCCGGTCCTCCCCCGCGGCGGCGGGACGAGTCTCGCCGGACAGGCGGTCAACGAGGCCGTCGTACTCGACCTGATGAAGCACATGGACGGCCTCCGCGACGTGGACCCGGAGGCCGAGACGGCGACGGCGCAGGCGGGCGTCCGACTGGGCGACCTGAACGCCGAACTCGAACCGCACGGGCTGAAGTTCGCGCCCGACCCGGCGTGGGGCGACAAGTCGGCGCTCGGCGGCGCCATCGGCAACAACTCCACCGGCGCGCACTCGCTGAAGTACGGCAAGACCGACTACTACCTCGAGTCGGTCGAAGTCGTCCTCGCCGACGGATCGGTGGCGACGTTCGGCGAGATAGCGGTTGAGACGCTCCGTGAGACGGGCGACCCCGAGGGGTCGCTGGAGGAGCGAATCTACGCCGAAGTCGCGCGCGTCCTCGACGAGGAGGCCGACGAGATAGCCGAGCGCTACCCCGACCTGAAGCGCAACGTCTCGGGCTACAACCTCGACATGCTGGTGGACGAGATGCGCGGCGAACGCCGCCTGCCCGACGACTCGGGCGTCGACCCCGACAGCGAACCGGGGACGGTGAACCTCGCGCGACTCCTCGCCGGGTCGGAGGGGACGCTCGGCATCGTCACCGAGGCGACGGTGTCGCTGGAACCCGTCCCGAACACGGCCGCCGTCGCCCTCCTCACGTACGACGACGTGCTGGACGCGATGGAGGACGTGGAGCCCATCCTCGAACACGGCCCGGCCGCGGTCGAGGTGATGGACGACGTGTTGCTCGACTTGGCCCGGCAGACGCCGGAGTTCGAGGAGGTGGTCGGGATGCTCCCCGACGGAACGGACTCGGTCCTCCTCGTGGAGTTCTACGCCGACGACGCCGACCACGGCCGCCAGCAGGTGGCCGACCTCATCGCCGACCGCGTCCCGGGCGGCGACAGCGAGGCCGACCCCACGGACGGGGCGTCGGCGACGACGGAGAAACCGCACACCGCCGTCGCCGCGATGGAGGCGTACGACGCCGACACGCGCGCGAAGTTCTGGAAGATGCGCAAGTCCGGGCTGCCCATCCTCCTCTCGCGGACGACCGACGACAAGCACATCGCCTACATCGAGGACACGGCCATCCCGGCGGCGAACCTCCCGGAGTTCGTCGCGGACTTCCAGGACATCCTGGAGGACGAGGGCACGTTCGCCTCCTACTACGCTCACGCCGGCCCGGGCGTCCTGCACATCCGCCCGCTGGTGAACACGAAGACGGTGGAGGGGTTGGAGACGTACGAGGCCATCGCCGACCGAGCGACGGACCTCGTGGTGAAGTACGGCGGTAGCGTCTCGGGCGAACACGGCGACGGCCGCGCCCGAACCCAGTGGAACCGAAAGCTGTACGGCGACGACCTGTGGGCGACGTTCCGCGACCTGAAGACGGCGTTCGACCCCGACTGGCTCCTGAACCCGGGGAACGTCTGCGGCTATCAGGACGACGAGGAACGCCCCGAGGACGCCGGCGGGGCGACGGCGCACGACATGACCGAGCACCTGCGGTTCTCGCCCGACTACGACTTCGACGCCGGGTTCGACCCCGCGCTGAACTGGGAGAACGAGAACGGCTTCCAGGGGATGGTCGAACTCTGTCACGGCTGTGCGGGCTGTCGCGGCCCGCAGGAGACGACGGGCGGCGTGATGTGCCCGACGTTCCGCGCCGAGGAGGAGGAGATGCTCTCGACGCGCGGGCGGTCGAACATGCTCCGGCAGGCGATGAGCGGCGACCTGGAGCCCGAAGCGCAGTTCGAAGACGAGTTCGTCGAGGAGGTGATGGACCTCTGTATCGGCTGTAAGGGCTGTCTGAAGGACTGTCCCAGCGGGGTCGACATGGCGAAGATGAAGGCGGAGGTGACCCACGAGTACCACCAGCGGAACGGGTCGAGCCTCCGCGACAGGCTGTTCGCCAACATCGACTCGCTGTCGAAACTCGGGAGCGCGTTCGCCCCGCTCTCGAACCTCGCCTCGAAGGTGCCCGGCGCGCGCCTCGCCATGGAGAAGACGCTGGGCATCGCCGCCGACCGGGAGTTACCCGAGTTCCACCGCGAGTCGTTCGTCGACTGGTTCGAGTCGCGCGGCCGGGCGGGCATCCCGGAGGCGCAGGCGGAGTCGAAGGTGCTGCTGTTCCCCGACACGTACACGAACTACAACCACCCCGAGGCGGGGAAGGCCGCCGTCCGCGCCCTCGAAGCCGCGGGCGTCCACGTGCGCATCCCCGACGGCGTCACCGGGTCGGGCCGACCGCCGCACTCGAAGGGGTTCGTCGACCGCGCCCGCGAACAGGCGGCCCAGAACGTCGAAGCGCTCGCCCCTCTCGCCGCCGAGGACTGGGACGTGGTCGTCGTCGAACCGTCCGACGCGGTGATGTTCCAGCACGACTACCTGGACCTCCTGTCCGGCGAGGACGTGGAGACGGTGGCGGCGAACACGTACGGCGTGATGGAGTACTTCGACACGTTCCGACTGCTCGAACGCGACGTGGTGGAGACCGGCGGACCGTCGCTGTCGCTGACGTACCACGGCCACTGCCACCAGAAGTCCACGAAGAAGGACCACCACGCCGTCGGCGTCCTGCGCCGGGCGGGCTACCGCGTCGAGCCACTCGACTCCACGTGCTGCGGGATGGCGGGGTCGTTCGGCTACGAGGCCGAACACTACTCGATGTCGAAGGCCATCGCCCAGAACCTCTACGACCAGGTGGACGCCGCCGGCGGCGACACGGTGGTCGCCCCCGGCGCGTCCTGCCGGTCGCAACTCGCAGAGAGAGAGGGCGAGACGGAGGGCGAACCGCCGCACCCCGTCGAGATGCTCGCCGACGCCATCGCCTGAGCGAACGGTCGAGACCGACCGCGACCGCTCTCGTCGCTCCGGTTCGCCCTCACGCCTCGGCGCGGGCGGACACCGACTCGACCACGTCGCCGAGGACGTCGAGGGCCGCCGCGACGTGGTCGGGGTCGCGGCCGAGGGCGACGCGGAAGCCGTCGTCGTCGTCGAAGAACCGACCGGGGACGACCAGGACGCCCTCCTCCCACGCCGCCGCGACGAGTTCGTCGCCCGAGACGGCCTCGTGCGAGAGGAAGGCGAACGTGCTGTCCGGATGGACCGTCCCGGAGAGCACCTCGTGGTCGGCGACGAACGCCGCGAGGAGTTCGTGGTTCGCCCGGAGGTGTTCGCGGGCAGACGCCGACAGTTCCTCGCGGTTGTGGAGGGCCCGGCGGGCGAGGGCGCGACTGGGTTCGGCGACCGTCGGGACGTGGAACGCCGCGTCGCGCGCGGCGTCCAACACCTCGTCGGGCCCGACGAGCCACCCGATTCTGAGGCCGCCGAGTCCGTAGAACTTGGTCAACGACCCGGTGACGACGGTGTGCGGGAGGCCGGCACCGGTGACGCCGCCGAAGGCGGTATCCCCCCTGCTGTCGGCGACGAACGGCGCGTACACCTCGTCCACGAGGAGGTAGCCCCCGGCCTCCCGGCACGCCTCCGCCGTCGCCGAGAGCGACTCGCGGGTGGTCAGGCGGCCCGACGGGTTGTGCCGGTTCGACGCGACGGCGAGGGCGAAGTCCTCCCGCGCGGCGGCGGTGACGCGGCGCGGCGAGAGGGCGTAGCCTTCGCTCTCCGGGCGGAGGTAGCGGTCGACGCGGGCGCCGAGGGCGCCGGGCGTGGCCACCAGCGGTTGGTAGCCGGGTTTCTCGACCAGCGTCTGCGGTTGGGTGTCGTCGCCGTCCGTGGCGACGGCGAGGGCGGCCGACTCGGCGAGGAAGTTCGCGTGCGTCGCCCCCGCCGTGACGAGGACGTTCGTGGGGTCGACGTCGTACTCGTCGGCGAGTTGCGACCGGAGCGTCACGTCGTCCGGGGGGTCCGGGAGGCCGGCCAGTCGGTCGGGGACGATGGCGGACTCGTTCAGGTCGGTTCGGAGGTCGCTCGACCCGAGGTCGTACTCGGCGGCGTCGACCCGGCCGGATATCCACTCCAGATAGGGAAGCGGCGGAAACATGGCTCGGGGTTGACGATGGGGCGAGTAAGCCGTTTGGGTACGGGAACTGCGGTCACTCCCGCGGACGTCGACGCCGCGAACGTGTCGCCCGAAGCGTTGCTGCTCTCGGAGTAGTATTTAAATCAACGCAAGAGATTTAAGCTAGTACCGAGGCGTGGGTGAGAACTCGACAGGTGATTATAAGTCAGTATGAACACTACGTAGTCTCGCCGGGGTGCCTCTGACAACCGGCAGTTATCCGCGCTGGCCTGCCCGGACCGGCGCGGTCACTGGGGGTCCTCCCCCAGTTCTTTCCCTTCGAAACAGTTCACCACCGCAGAGCGGAGCGTCTGTCTATCCGCCCGACGGACGAGATGCGCGTGGCAGTCGCAGTCCGACGCGCCGAACCCGCGAACCGGCGACGACTCCGGTCCGAGTTCGGTCGCGACGGCGCACTCGACGTCTCGGCGAGGCGCGGCGACGATACCGACGAGTTCCACGTCGGCGTGTCCGCCGAGGTAGTCGACGTGCCAGTGGCGCACGTCGTGGTCGCCGGCGGCGACGCGGCAGTGTCGGGCGACGCGTCCGAGGCCGTTCGACCCGAAGGCGCTTCCGACGTAGGCGTAGGCCCCCGCCGGGAAGGCGACGGACCCGAGCGACCCGACGGAAATCTCCGTCGCCGCGGGCGTCTCGAACAGGAGCGCGTAGGTGCCCGGCGGCGCGTCGCCCGCGCCGATTTCGAGTTCGTCCGCGCCGGCGGCGACGGCCGCCGGGTCGACGACGACGACCATCTACGAGAGGGCTTCGGGCCGTTCGGCCGCGGCGTCGACGAGTTCGTCGAACAGGTCGCCGGCGGCGTCGTCCAGCGGATACACGTCGTGGTAGTCGGCCGGGTCGCGGCCGCGTCCGCTGGCGAGGCCGACCGCCTTGGCGATTCGCTCGTAGTTGTCGCGGACGAGCGAACTGACGATGCCGGGCGTGCCGGCCCGGTCCGCGAGTTCCTCGGCGGCGGACCGCCCCGCGTAGACGCGTCGCTCGCGGCGGTCCACGAGGAACATGGCGAACGGCGTCTCGCCGAACTGGCGTTCGAGAAACGCCTGCGCGGCGTCGTCGTACCACGAGATGGCGCCCACGGTGTCCAATTCCCGGAGGGCTCTCGCCGCGATAGAACAGTACGGGCACTCACCGTCGTACACGAGAACCGCGTCGTACTCGGGCATGAGCGGAGGTTAGGACCGCGACGGCAAAACGGTGCTGGAGCGCGTGCGAACTGGTGTCACGACCGAAACGGTCAGGTCGGCGTCGGCCGGAGCACCGACGTGGACGAACTCGTCGCGTGGCTTCGGGACCGGCCGTACTACGAGGGACAGATACGCGACCACCGGCGGGTCCCGGCGCGCGACCCCGAGTTCGCGGACGTGACGCTCGAATCGCGCCTCGAATCCGCGCTCGCGGACCGCGGCATCGACCGACTCTACCGCCACCAGGCCGAGGCCATCGACGCCGTCCGCGACGGCGACAGCGTCGTCCTCGCCACGCGGACGGCCAGCGGAAAGAGCCTCGCCTACACGGTGCCGGCGTTCGAGCGAGCGATGGACCACGGCGGACGCACCCTCTACCTCGGTCCGCAGAACGCCCTCGTCGCCGACCAGGAGGAGACGCTGTCGGACCTCGCCCGCGGCCTCGGCTTCGGCAGTCGCGTCTCCGTCGCGCAGTACACGGGTCGGCTCTCGAAGAGCGAGAAACGGGACGTGCGCGACCGGCGCCCGACGGTCCTCCTCTCGAACCCCGACATGCTGCACTACGCCCTCCTGCCGCACGCGCACCGCCTCTGGGAGTGGTTCTTCTCCTCGCTGGAGACGGTGGTGATAGACGAGGTGCACGGCTACCGCGGCGTGTTCGGCAGTCACGTCGCCCTCACGCTCCGCCGCCTGAACCGCGTCTGCGAGCGCTTCGGGTCGGACCCGCAGTACGTCTGCTGCTCGGCGACCATCGGCAACCCCGTCGAACACGCCGCGCGCATCACCGGGAAGTCCGAGTCGTCGTTCCGCCTCGTGGACGAGGACGCCAGCGGAACGGGCGCGACCCACTGGATGCTGTGGAACCCGCCCGAGTACGAGGGCGACCGGGGCGGGAGCGGTCGTCGCCGGTCGAGCCACGTCGAGACGAAGCGACTGTTCGTGGACCTGCTCTCGCGAGGCCACCAGACGCTGGCGTTCACGCGCGCCAGACAGGCCGCCGAGCGCTACGCCACCGAGAGCGCCGAGGAACTCCGAGAGCGCGGTCGGAGCGAGGCGGCCGCGGGCGTCGCCGCCTATCAGGCCGCGCTGAAACACGAGCGGCGGCGGGAGATAGAGAGCGGCCTCCACGACGGCAGCGTCACCGGCGTCTGGTCCACGAACGCGCTCGAACTCGGCGTGGACGTGGGCGGACTGGACGCCGTCGTGATGGACGGCTACCCCGGCACGCGGATGTCGACGTTCCAGCAGGCGGGGCGCGCGGGCCGCGGCGACGACGACGCCCTCGTCGTCCTCGTCGGCGGCGAGGACCAACTCGACCAGTACCTGCTGCGTCACCCCGAGGAGTTCTGGGAGGGGGACCCCGAGCGCGCCGTCTGCAACCCCGTGAACGAGGAACTGCTCCCGGACCACGTCGCCAGCGCCGCCGCCGAGAATTGGCTGAAGCCCGACGACGACAGGCACTTCGGGGAGACGACGCCAGAGGTGGTGTCGGACCTCGAGGCGGCCGGCCGACTCGAACGCCGCGACACCGCACGGGGCGTCCGGTGGACCCACTCGGGCGGCGGCAGCCCGCAACACGAGATGAGCCTGCGCACCATCGAGAGCCGGGAGGTGGACCTGCTGGACGGCCGGTCGAACGACGTCGTCGCGTCGCTGTCGTTCGGCGACGCCCTGCGGGACGCCCACCCCGGCGCGATATACCACCATCAGGGCCAGTCCTACGAGGTGACGGAACTCGACCTGAACCGCGACACGGCCGTCCTCCAGCCGACGTGGGCGGACTACTACACGCGCGTCCTGCACGAGAAGGAGATAACCGTCGAGGCGGACCTGCGGTCGAAACCGCTGTCGGCCCGGCCCGACACCGAGGTCAGGTTCGCCGAGGTGACGATGCGCAAGCGAATCACCGGGTTCGAGCGCCGCGACCCGAAGCGCGGCGAGGCCATCGGCCGCGAGTCGCTGGACCTGCCGGAGACGACGCTCCGGACGAAGGCGCTCTACTACACCGTCCCCGAGGACGTCGAACGGCGGATGCGCGCCATCGGCGACGCCGAACGCGGGGACGGACTGGGCCAGTACGACCTCTCGGGCGGCGACTACGGCTTCAACGGCGGCATCCACGCCGCCGAACACGGGATGATTTCGCTGTTCCCCCTCTCATTTCTCTGCGACCGGGGCGACGTCGGCGGCCTGTCGACGCCGCACCACCCGCACACCGACCAGTCGACCGTCTTCGTGTACGACGGCTACCCCGGCGGCGTCGGACTGACCGAGAGCGGGTACGGCGAGGTGGAGACGCTCCTGCGCCGGACGCACGGGCTGATTCGGGACTGCGACTGCGAGGACGGCTGTCCGGCGTGCGTCCAGTCGCCGCAGTGCGGCAACGCGAACGACCCGCTGTCGAAGGACGAGGCGGTCTACCTGCTGGCCGCGTTGACCGGGCGGACGGGCAGGTAGCGGGCGAGTGCGGCGTCGACGACCAGCAGCGACCCCACCGCCGGGAGCACCAGCGCCGCCTCCCACAGCGCGGACATCAACCCGAGGGCGACGATGAGCGTCGTCGCGCACGCGGGCGGGTGGACGGCGTCGACGGCGAGCATCCCCGAACTCGTCAGCCCCACGGCGGCGATACCGCTGAGGACCAGCCACGGCGTCCCGAAGTCCAGCGGCGTCGCCGGGACGGCGAACAGCGTCGAGACGGCGGCGTACGAGAGGAGGCCGCAGACGACGCCGACGGCGTGACCGCCGAGCACCGCCCGCGGCGTCGGGCCGCGGTCCCGGAACGCGAGGACGAACGCCGACGGACCGAGACTGGGGAACAGCGCGGGGACGCCCGTCACCCACGCCGTCGCTCCCGCCGCGGTCAGAAGCAGCGAGGCCCGGACGCCGACGGTGAGTGGACGCGACACGCACGACGTTCGCCGGCGGGAGGGTATGAACGCGACGGCTTCGAGCGAGGCGACCGGCGGGGAACGACAGACATTTTAGGCTGGCCTAAACAGAGGGGAGTAATGAGTCAGGACATCTGCGTCGTCGTTCCGACGATTCGGGAGTACGAGTGCATGCGAGCGTACTTCGAGAACGCCCGCGAGCACGGTTTCGACCTCGACAGACTGTTCGTCCTCCTCGTGACCGAGGACTTCTGCGACACCGAGGCGATGGAGGCGATGCTCGAAGACGAGGGCGTCGCGGGCGCGGTGTACGACGGGTCGGCGCGCGAGGAGTGGTTCGAGCGACGCGGACTGGAGTCGTACACGCACCTGATTCCGGCGGCGTCGCACGCGCAGACGAGTTTCGGCCTCCTCTACATGTGGGCGAACCCCCGCTTCGAGCGCGGCGTGTTCATCGACGACGACACCCTGCCGCACGACGAGTGGGACTTCTTCGGCCGCCACCTCGACAACCTCGACTACGAGGGCGAACTGGAGTCGGTGCGCTCGGACGAACGCTGGGTGAACGTGCTCTACCAGAACGCCGAGAAGCACGGTCTGTACCCCCGCGGATACCCCTACTCCGCGATGGACGAGTCGGTGGAGACGCAGACCCGACCGGTGGAGAACGTCGTCGCCTCGCAGGGCCTGTGGACGAACGTGCCGGACCTCGACGCCGTCCGCATCCTCATGGACGGCGACCTGGAGGGGCAGGCGCAGACGCGGACGGAGAAGTCCGACTTCACCGGCGACTTCGTCGCCGACGTCGGCCAATATCTCACCGTCTGTTCGATGAACCTCGCCTTCGAACGGGAGGTGATTCCGGCGTTCTACCAACTGCCGATGGACGACAACGAGTGGGACGTGGGCCGGTTCGACGACATCTGGTCGGGCGTCTTCCTCAAGCGCGCGGCGGACCTCCTCGACGGCGAGGTGCTGACGGGTTACCCCCTCTGCGAACACAACAAGGCCCCGCGGCCGACGTTCGACGACCTGAACAACGAGGTGCCCGGACTCGAACTGAACGAACACGTCTGGGAAGTCGTCGACGACGCCGGCGCGGACGCGACGACGTGGACGGAGGCGGCCGAGACGATGGCCGACGCCCTCGCCGACGGCGACTTCGCCGACTGGAACAACGGCGCGTTCCTGAACCACTGCGGGGAGTACTGGCGCGACTGGTTGGCCTGTCTGGACGACATCGAGGCGGGTGCCGAGGCGGAGGCCGTCTCCGTCGCCGCGGACGACTGAGCGACTGCCTCGACACCGACCGTCGCTCGATAGACAAACCGGAAGTTATAAGCGGATTAGGTTGGCCTAAAACACTATGGACGAACAGGACGGTGAGCCTCGCGGCCGGAGTCGGCGACGATTCCTCGAAGCCGCCGCGGCCGTGGGTATCACCGGTGTTGCGGGTTGTAACGGACTGACAGGTAGCGGAACGGAGACGGGGACGGGCACCGCCACCGAAGCGGCGGGCACCGGCACCGGAACGGCGGCCGGGTCGGCCCCCGAACAGATCGGCTCCGGCCGGTCGCCGTTCGGCGGCCGCGACCTCTCCGACGCCGTCTCGATGCAGGAGATGCCCGACCTCGAGGGCGAACTCACGCTGTACTCCGGCCGCGGGGAGGCACTCGTCGGCGAACTCATCGGCTACATCGAGGACCTCTATCCGGACTTCACCGTCCGGCCCCTCTACAACTCCGCCGCCGAACTCGTCAACCAGATAGTCACGGAGGGGCAGAACAGTCCCGCGGACGTGTTCTACTCGGTCAACGCCGGGTCGCTGGGCGCGCTGAAACAGCGCGACCGGACGCAAGCGCTCCCGCAGGAGGTGCTGGAGTTCGTCCCGCAGAACTTCTACGACCCCGACGGCATGTGGGTCGGCACCTCCGGCCGCGCCCGGTCGATACCGTACAACACGAACACGTTCTCGGAGTCGGACATCCCGGACGGCATCATGTCGTTCCCCGACCAGTCGCGCTTCCAGGACGAACTCGGCTGGGCGCCCACCTACTCGTCGTTCCAGGCGTTCGTCACGGCGATGCGCATCCTCGAGGGCGAGGAGGCGACCCGACAGTGGCTGAACGGCGTTCAGGAACTCGGCGTCAGCCAGTACGCCGACGAGTTCCAGGTCGCTCGCGCCGTCGCCGACGGCGAGATTTCGGCCGGGTTCACGAACCACTACTACATCCAGCGCGTGCTGGCGCGGCGCGGGCTGGGCGCACCGCTCAGGACCGCGTTCACGGAGGGCGACGCCGGCGCCATCTTCAACGTCGCCGGGGCGTGCGTGATGGACACCGCCGAAGACGCCTCGCTGGCGTCGAACTTCGTCCGCCACCTCCTTTCGGCGGAGGCGCAGGACTACTTCGCGCGAACGACGTTCGAGTACCCTCTCGTGCCCGAAGTCGAGCCCATCGGCCGCCTGCCGAGTATCGACGAGTTGAACCCGCCGGAGGGGTTAGACCTCACCCAACTGGCGGACCTCGAGGGGACTATCCGGCTCCTGCGTGAGACCGGTATCCTCTGAGGACGCCGACACCCAATGGCAACCGAGCAGCGGACCACCACCGAAGGCGGCGACCCCGACGAGCAGACCGACGCACCCCTCGGTCTGACCGTCGCCAGCGGTGCCGTCGCCGCCGCCGTCGTCCTCCCGCTTCTGTGGCTGGTGAAGACCAGCCTCGACGTCGGCTTCACGCAGGCGGTGTCGCTGCTCACGCGCCCGACGACGCTCACCGTCTTCGTCAACAGCACCGTCCTCGTGACGCTCTCGACGGCGGCGTGCGTCCTGCTCGGGGTGCCGCTGGCCTACCTGACCGTCCGCACGGATCTGCCGTTCCGGCGCTTCTGGACCGTCGCCGTCTCGTTACCGCTGGTCATCCCGAGTTACATCGGCGCGTTCGCGTTCGTCTCGGCGTTCAGCCCCCGGGGGGGCTTCCAGCGGTTCCTCGCGCCGTTCGGCGTCGAGCGACTCCCCGAGATATACGGGCTGGAGGGCACCGTGCTGGTGCTGACGCTCTACACCTACCCGTACGTCTACATCACGGCCCGGGCGTCGCTGAAGTCGATGGACACGACGCTCATCGACGCCGCGCGGACGCTCGAACACGGGCGCTGGGAGGCGTTCAAGCGCGTGACGGTGCCGCAGATTCGCCCCGCCGTCGCCGCCGGCGCGTTGCTGGCCGGGCTGTACGTCCTCTCGGACTTCGGGACGCCCTCCATCATGCGCTACGACGTGTTCACGCGCGTCATCTTCGTCGAGTTCGGCGCGTTCGGGCAGGACATGGCGACGCTGCTCTCGTTGCAACTCGTCGGCGTGACGTTCGTCATCCTCTGGCTGGAGTCGCGGATTCGCGGCGACGAACGCACCTCCGCCGGGGGCCGGTCCCGCGACGTGGTTCCGCTCGGCAAGTGGAAGCTCCCCGCGATGGCGTTCTGCGCGGCCGTCGCGGGACTCGCGCTGGTCGTCCCCCTCGCCATCCTCGTGACGTGGCTCGGCACCTCGTCGGCCTCGGTCAACCAGTCGCTCGCGTTCCGGTGGCAGTACGCCCTCAACTCCGTCTCCGTCTCGACGGCCGCCGCCCTCGTCGCCGTCGTGGCCGGGGTTCCCGTCGCGTACCTCTCGGCGCGACACGGCGACCGGCTGTCGTCGTACTTCGAGCGCGCGACGTACGTCGGCTACGCCGTCCCCGGCGTCGTCCTCGGCCTCGCGCTGGTCTACTTCGGAAGCTCCGTCGGCGCGCCCATCTACCAGTCGCTGTACCTGCTCGTGTTCGCCTACGTCATCCGCTTCCTGCCGCAGGCGGTGGGGTCGCTCCGCGCCTCGTTCCTGCGGGTGGACCCCTCGCTCCCCGAGGCGGCGCGGACGCTCGGGCGAACCTCCGTCGGCGCGTTCCGCCACGTCACGCTCCCCCTCGTCGCTCCCGGCCTGTTCGGCGGCGCGGCGCTGGTGTTCCTCACGACGATGAAGGAACTGCCGGCGACACTGTTGCTGCGACCGCCGGAGTTTAAAACGCTCGTGACTCATATCTGGGCAGCGTACGGATCGGGGTACTTCGGACAGGCGGCGATACCCGCACTCGTCCTCCTCTTCGTCTCCGGGCTGTCGATGCTCGTCATCATCACGCAGGAGGGATACGATGTCAAATAGCACCACAACGACCCAACCCACAGACGCACCGAACCGGCAGTCGGACGACGACGGCGAGTCCGACGTCGTCCTCGAACTGGACGGCCTCCAGAAGTCGTACGGCACGGAGGAAGTCATCCACGACCTGTCGCTGTCGGTCCGTGAGGGCGAGATTCTCACGCTCCTCGGCCCCTCGGGCTGCGGGAAGACGACCACGCTCCGACTCCTCGCGGGCCTCGAACGACCCGACGCCGGCGCCGTCCGACTGAACGGCCGGACCGTCTCGGGCGACGACTTCGTGCCGCCCGAGGAACGCGGCGTCGGCGTCGTCTTCCAGGAGTTCGCGCTGTTCCCGCACCTCACCGCCCGCGAGAACATCGCGTTCGGACTCGTGGACTACTCGGAAGCGGAGACGGACCGCCGCGTGGACGAGTTGTTGGACCTCGTGGACCTGCCCGGACAGGGCGACAGCTACCCCGACGAACTCTCGGGCGGGCAGCAACAGCGCGTCGCCCTCGCGCGGTCGCTCGCCCCCGAACCCGACATCCTCCTGCTCGACGAACCGTTCTCGAACCTCGACGTGGACCTGCGCGTGCAGATGCGCGAGGAGGTGCGCGACATCCTGAAGGAGGCGGGCGTGACCGCCATCTCGGTCACCCACGACCAGGAGGAGGCGCTCTCCATCTCCGACCGGGTCGCCGTGATGAACGACGGCAACCTCGAACAGGTGGGCGACCCCGAAGTCGTCTTCCAGCACCCCGAGTCGCGCTTCGTCGCCGGCTTCCTCGGCTACGCGAGTTTCATCCCCGGCTACGTCTCCGGCAACTCCGTCGAGACTGACCTCGGGCGCGTCCCGCGCGAGCAGATTCACGGGCTCGCTCCCGAGTACGACCACACGCGCATCGACGTGCTCGTCCGCCCGGACGACGTGTCCGCGCGCGCCTGCGGCGCCGACGAGGAGCCGTCCGGCCGCGTCACCGCCCGGCGCTACCTCGGCCCGACGTTCCTCTACGAGGTGGAACTGGAGACGGGCGAACGCGTCCAGTGCATGCACAACCACGACGAGAACGTGCCCGACGACGGGCCCGTCGTCGTGGAGATAGAGGCCGGACACGAGTTGGCGTGGTTCCCGCGGGAGCAGCGACCCGAAGACGACTCCCGCTACGGCGACTGACGCACCGTGTCTCGGCTCTCGCGTCACTCTCGGTCGCTCTCAGCTCGTCTGCGCGACGCCCTCCGCCGCCGCCCCGAACGCGCCGCCGCCGTCCTCCTCGTCGCCGCCGTCGGGGGCCTCGTGCTGTTCCTCGCGGTAGACCTGTTCCCGTACCACTCGGTCAACGACGACGAGGGCGTCTACCTGTATCAGGCGGCGATGCTGCTCGAAGGGAGACTGTTCCTCCGACCCGGCGCGATTCCGACCGACGCCGTCCGGCCGTGGTTCTTCGTCGTCAGCGAGGTTGGCGGCGAGACGGCGATGTACGGCAAGTACTCTCCCGTCGCGCCGGCGATGTTCGCCGTCGGACGGCTGCTGGGCGACTGGAACTACGCGCTCGGACTCGTCGCCGCCGGCAACGCCGCGGGCGTCTACTACCTCGCGGCGGCGGCGTTCGACCGTCGCGTCGGACTGGTCGCCGTCGTCGCCCTCGCCGCCTCACCGCTGTTCCTGCTCACGTCGGCGACGTTCCTCTCGTACGCGCCGGCGACGGCGCTGAACCTCGCGTTCGCCGTCGCGTACGTCCGCGCCGCCCGCACCGACGACTATCGGTGGGCCGTCGCCTCGGGGGTCGCGATCGGGCTGGCGTTCTTCGCGCGCCCGTTCACCGCGGTGCTGTTCGCCCTGCCGTTCATCGGGCACACGCTGGCCGTCCTCTGGACCGGGGTCCGCGCGGGCGAGGACGCCGTCGACCCCGCGTTCCGACGGGTCCTCGGTCGCGCCGTCGCCGTCGCGGTTCCGGGCGCACTCGGCGTCGGCGTCGCCCTCGCGTACAACGCCGTCGTGACGGGCGACCCGCTCCTCTTCCCGTACGCCGCGTTCGCGCCGAACGACGGCATCGGCTTCGGCCCGCACGAGATACTGGGCTACGAACGCGACTACACCGTCGCGCTGGCCGTCGAGACGTCGGCGTTCGTCCTCGAGTACTTCCTCACCGAGTGGACGCCCGCCGGCGTCGTGGGGAGCGTCCTCGCGGCCGTCGGCCTCGGCGTCGCGGCGTGGCGGCGGCGCGCGTCGCTCTCGCGGTATCGACCCTCGCTGTCGGGGATGACCGACGGCGAAGTCGCCGCCGTCGTCGCCGGCGTCTTCCCGGCCGTCTTCCTCGGCGAGACGTACTTCTGGGGCACGCACAACGGCCTCCGAAACGGCCTCATCGACCTCCTGGGGCCGTTCTACCACTTCGACGCCCTGCTCCCGGTGAGCGTCTTCGCCGCCGCCGGCGCCGTCGGCATCGTGCGTGCGGTCCGCGACCGGCTTGCCGACCGGACCACGCGACGCCGCGCCCGCGTCGCCGTCGCCGTCCTCCTCCTCGTCGCCGCGCCCGTCGTCGTCACCGCCGAACGGGACGCCCTCGACCGCCCGTTCGCGGAGAACCGGCAGCGAACCGAGAGCCTCGACGCGACGTACGACCCGTTCGTCGAACGGGCGGCGGACGCGCCCGACGGCACCGCGTTCGAGGACGCCCTCGTGTTCACGCCCGACACGTACGGCGACTGGCAGGCCCACCCGTTCCAGTATCTCCGGTCCGACCCCGGGTTCGACGGCGACGTCGTCTACGCCACCGACGGGTCGCCCGAGCGGGATATGGCGGTCCTGACGGCGACGAACCGGACGCCGTACCGCTTCACCTACCGCGGGGACTGGACCGCCGCGTTCCGGCCGGTGACCCCCGAGATTCAGCGGCTACGCGTCCTCTCGGGGGCGTCGGTGGACGCGACGACGACGGTTGGCGCGCCCGCGAACGCCGAGAGCGTCAGCGTCCGCGTCGAGACGACGGAGGGGTACGCGCGGTACCGCGTGCCGGCGTCGGCGCGCGAGAACGAGACGGTGACCGTGCGGTGGCGCGTCACGCCCGACGGCGCCCGCGCGACGAACCTCGCGTTCGCCTCGGGGTCCGACGGGGCGGCGGTCCCCCTCCCGGACGGCGCGTCGGAGGTGGACCTCGTGGCGACGTTCGTCGGGCAGGGGGGCGCGAGCGTGACGTACCGGCAGGAGGCGACGGTCGACGCGGGGGACGACCGGATTCGGGTCGTCTGGCCGCCGGAGACGCGCATCTGTCGGCTGACGACGGAGTGCGGGAACGAGGGGACGTGGGTCGGGTCCGACGGGTCGTACGTGTCCGGCGTCACCGTGGAGACGGCCGCGACGGCGGCGAACCGGAGCGCGTAGTCAGTAGAGGCCGACGTCGACGTCGAGCAGACCGCGCTTCACCGCGTCGAGCAATCGCTCGTCGAGGGGCATCCGCTCCCACTCCTCCGGCCTGTCGGCTTCGGGAACGTCGTCCAACAGGTCCACGTACGACGCGTGGACGTGCCGCCCGTTCTCGTCGCACTCCGGACACGTCACGATGATGAGTTTGACCCGATACGGTCGCTCCTGGGTCGCACCGCAGTGCGGGCAGACGTACGTCTCTGTCACTAGTCCGTCGTTTGGACCGCGGGTATTCAGGGTTTGCGGGTCGCGTCTCCACCGGCGCGTCGTCTCGGCAGGCGAGTACGGCGTGATTGCGGAGAACGACCCGAAAGCTCCGGCCCCGTCCAGAACCGTCCGCGCGGGGTGGTCGGAGTCGTCGAGAGCGAGCGTCCGGCCGCAGGTCGAAACAGACTCGTCGGCTGTACGTCGAAACGGACGCGTCCGCTGCGCGCCGAAACGGACGCACCGGGCGCTATCGCCGCCGTCTCACGGCGCTCGCCGCCACACGATGGCGTCGGCGTTGTCGAGTTCGACGGCGGTGTCCTCGGCGACGTTCGGCGCCGTCAGGGCCGGTTCCCAGCCCTCCGTCGGGATGTCGGGCGCGTTCTCGTCGTCCGCGGCGTCGGCCGCGAGCGACGCCGGCGACACCTCGACGGGGACGCCCTCCATGTTCGCGGCGAACAGGAGTTGCTCGTCGTGCGCTGGCGACTCCCTGAACCCGTAGTAGAGGACGGTGCCGTCCGTCGGGTGTCGGTAGGTGAAGTAGTCCTCGTCCATCAGGTCGTCGCGAAGCCACGGTCGGTCGTGGCGGAACTCCCGCGTCGCCAGTCGGGCCGCCGTCCGCGCGTCGGACTGATCGTCGTGCCAGTGCGTGAGGTTGGCGAAGTCGTACACGTCGCGCATCCACGCGTCGGCGTAGGCTTCGAGGTCCGCGGCGGACAGGTCGTCGCCGAGGGGTTGGTCCATCGCCGACAGCATGGCGGCCATCACGTCGAGTTCGTAGTCCGTCGCGTCGACGGTGCCCGCGAGGGCGTCCATGAACGAGTGCAGTTCCTCGACGGAGTCGAAGCCGAGGTCCTTCACGCGGCGGAAGTGCGCGGGGTCGGCGAACTGCTCGTCGCGCACCTGCCAGAACAGGAAGTTCGACTCGTCGGCGACGACTTTCACGTTCCACTCGGGGTCGGTGTCGCGGACGAACCCCCACGGCGCGCGCATGTTGGCGTGGACGAAGTCCATCGGCACGCCCGGCAGGAAGCAGTGGAACAGCATCGCCGTGGCGGGGTTGTCGTACGCCGCGTCCAGCGTCTCCGGGTAGTCGTCGCCGAGGTAGGGGTTCACCGGCGACTGGTTGAACTCCACCGTCGGGTCTATCTGCGTCCCGCGGCGGACGGTGTCGTGGTTGGCGACGCCCGTCAGCCAGTTGCCGCCGAACTCGCCGACTTCGCGGACGCGCCACCACTTCGTCGCCCAGAAGGTGAGGAGGGCGGGCGTGTTGTGCGCGAACGTGATTGGCGACCACTGGAACGAGTGGGGGTGTTGCTCGATGAGGGCGCGGTAGGAGGAGGCGAGTTCCCAGTCCTCGCGCGGCCACGGCCGGCCGTCCTCGTATATCATCCACGGGCGGTACTCGGTGCCGGCGACTTCCTGCGTGACGGCGTCCATCTCCGCGAGGAAGTCGTCGTCGTGGTACATCTCGCCCGTCTCCTCGTCGTAGGAGGTGAAGTCCTGCGCGCCGTCCACCCGGATGCCGTCCGCGCCGAAGTCCATCTTCCGCTTCTGCATCTCCAGAAAGACGGCGCGGGCGGTCGGTTCGGTGTAGTCGAGGTGCTTGCCGTACATCCCCGGGCCGAGGACGTAGCGGTCCGAGAGTAGTTCCGCCCCCCGGTCGTCCGCGTGGCCGAGGGCCACGTCGAAGACGACGCGGATGGGTCGCGGCAGGTCGTGGCACGCCGCGATGAAGTCCACGAGTTCGTCCGGCCGGCCCGACTCGAGGATGGCCGGGTTCGGCGCGGAGAACGCGCTGACGACGATGTCGTACCCCCAGTTCAGCATGTTCGGGCGGGCGACGGCGGCGGTGAGTTCGTCGTCGGACTCTTCGACCACCGTCCAGTACGCCTGCGTCTCCTCGTTCTCCGTGAGCGGTTCGACCGGCATCACCTGGATGGCGTCGTAGCCGGCGAAGTTGCGCTCCCACAAGTCGAGCGGTTCGCCCGCGCGCTGTTTGCGGGCTATCTCCTCGTACACCTCCGCGAGTCCGGCGAGCGACCCCGACTCGGTCGCGGTGCCGGGGTGAATCTCAAGCATGCTCACCGCGGGGTCGACGCGCGGCAGACCGTCGTGTTCGGTCGTCGGGACGCGTTCGTCGTCGGTGCCGAGCGACTCGAAGTACTCCCTGTCGGCGCGCGTCTCGTCCAACCGTTCGAGGTCGTACAGTTCCGCGGGGCCGAACGCGCCGAACGGGACGGAGTGGGCCACGGGGTCGGTGACGACGTGCCACTCGCCCTCGCGGCGGTACGTCAGGTGGTACAGCGACCCGAGGCGGTCGCGGGTACCGGCTCGCACGCCCGCGACGACGCCCCAGTGGTACTCGCCCTCGCGGCGCAGTGGGACGCGTTCGCGGCGGAACGTCACCTCGCGGGCGTCCGTCGTCGCGGGGTCGACGTCCGCCGGGGGCGTGAGCACTTCGAGGTAGACCTCGTCGGCCGGGACGCCGGCCTCGGCGAGTTCGGGCGTCCAGAAGCCGACTTCGGCGCGCCCCTCGTCGTCGAGGTGGGCGCCCAGACGGTCGGTGAGTCGTTTCGCCGCCTCGAAGGGGTCGTCGTGGTCGGCGACGACGCCGCGGTGCCAGTCGAGGAGTTCGTCGGTCGGTTCGTCGAGGAGTCGGGGGTCGGCGTCGGATGTCATCTAAGAGCGGTGTGAGTCGGTTCGAAGAGCGGTGAGAGTCAGTTCGCGTTCGCGGGGAGGACAGCGACGTGGTCGACTTCGAGACCCTCGGCGGTGGCCGTCTCCTCCCCGGTGACGAGGTCGGTCGAATCGACGCTGTAGTCCGAGAGCGTCACCGTCGCGGGCTCCTCGCCGAAGTTGAGGATGCAGACGTAGGCGTCGCCGTCGAGTTCGCGCAGGAAGGCGACGGCGCGGTCGGTGTCGGACTCGTAGTCGACGCGGTGGTAGGTGCCGTCGAAGCCGAGCGCCGGCGTCTCGTTGCGCACGTCGATGAGTTGCTGGTAGTGGTCGCGAATCTCCTCGCGGGCGTGGTCCCACGCGATGGCGTCGCGGCGGCCCCGTTGGCCGAGTTCCTGCCCGCCGTACAGCATCGGGACGCCCGGCAGCGTGAACAACGCGCCGGCGGCGGCCATCGCGGCGTCGTCGCCGCACTCGACGATGTAGCGCGTCTCGTCGTGGTTCTCGATGTAGAGCATGAACGACGCGTGCGGCGGGAAGCCCACCTCGGCGCGTTGGTCCACGGCGTCGAGGATGGCCTCCGCGGGCTGGTTGCCGTCGCCCACCTGCCGCATCGTGAAGTAGAGCGTCGTGTCGAAGTGCATGTCGAACATCCCGTTGTGGAAGTCCGCGATGTACGGGATGGTCTCGTCGAGGAGGAGGAACTCGGGGTCTTTCGCCTTCACCCGGTCGTGGAGCTCCTGCCAGAACGTGTTCGGGACCGCCCACGCCATGTCGCAGCGGAAGCCGTCCACGAGGTCCGCCCACATGTCGACGGCGTCCAGCAGGTGGCGGCGGACCTTCAGGTTCTCGTAGTTGAAGTTCGCGATGTACTCCCAGTCGAAGTACGTGCCCGGTTCCCCGTTCTCCTGCCACTCGTACCAGTCGTAGTACTCCGAGTCGGGGTTCTCGTAGGCGTCCTGGAAGAACGGGTGCGCCCGCGCCGAGTGGTTCAACACGAGGTCGAACAGCACCTTCATGCCGTGGTCGTGGGCGGCGTCGACGAACGACTCGTAGTCCTCGCGGGAGCCCAGGTCCTCGGCGATGCTGTAGAAGTCGGTGATGTTGTAGCCGTGCGGCGCGTGGTCGTTCTCCAGGACGGGCGTCAGCCACAGGCAGTCCACGCCGAGGTCCGCGAGGTAGTCGAGGCGTTCCTCGAACGCCTCGAACACGGACTCGTGCTCGTCGTCGTCGGTGAACCCGCGGACGTAAATCTCGTACAGCGTCACGTCCTTCGACCACTCCGGCGGGTCGTTCGGACGAGAGACGCCGAAGCCGGTTCGCTCGGCGTCGTCGGAGGCCGTCTCTACTTCGCGACCCTCACTCATCGATGCCACCGTCGGTCGTCGGTTCGCGCGTGAACTCCACCGTGTCGGGGACGCTGTAGGCGTCGGCGATGGCGACGCCGTGGACGCGCACGCGGTCACCGACGGCCGAGAGCGGGATGCGGAGTTCCCAGCCGTCGACTTCGACGGCCGACTGGGACACGTCGTCCCGGTCGTCGACGAGGAACTCGACGACGATGTCGTCGCGGTCGGTGTCGCTGTCGGGGTGCGGTTGCGGGTCCGCGCGGACGACGAGGGTGTCGTCCTCGACGGTGCCCTGAAGCTGCACGCGCGGCCGACCGCCCTCCTTGCTCCCGCCCGACCCGGCGCCGGAACCCGAACCGGAGACGCCACCGCTCTGCTGGACGGGGCGGGCGGACCCGCTCTGGAACCCGCTCATCCCGCTCATCCCGCTGGCGCCCGTGCCGGCGCCGACGGGGGCGAGTTCGCCGGAGAAGACGCGGACCGTGAGCCGGTGGGTGTCCTCGGGCGAGTCGAGTTCGAGGACGTACGTTCCGGACGCGTCGGGCGAGAAGGAGACGACGCTGTCGTCTCCGGGCAGTTCGAGTTGGCTCCCCACGGGGGCGCTCTTCAGATGCCAACTGTACGACGCGTCGGGGTCGGGGTCTCTGGGTGCGAGTTGTACTGTCTCGCCGACAGCCATGAATCTCGGTGGGCCGGGATGATGCATGGTGGGAGAAAGCACCCCTCGGAACTTTGCCTTTGCCCTCGCTCGAACGGCCGTCGCCCCGTTTTCTCCATCATCTTCGGTCGTATATCACGGTCGTCCGGATATTTACTACAGCACAAATGTATATTTATCTAGACAAACCCAGTCAATACTTATGCTCCGCGGGCGCACCCCGTTGATATATGAGACTACGGACCGCGCTGAACGAATACAAGCGCGACAACGGGCGCTTCCCCGAGGAGTTTCCGACTCGGGACGGCGCGTTCTCTGGCCACGGCGACCGGTTGGTCTACGTCGGACCGACCGGATCTCTCCGCGACTACTCGTCTGCACTCTCCGGACTGTACGGCGTCGACCGGTCACGGTTCGCCATCGAAGCGAACGGCGAGATGCGGTGGTTCGACACGCTCGACACGGTTCGACAGCACTACTACCGAGAGACGAGCCTCGTCGAGACGGAGTACGACGCCGGCGAGTACACCGTCCACCAGTACGACCTCACGCTCGGCCGGGCGCACGTCACGCACGTCGAACTCCGCGGGGCGATTCCGACGGACGCGCACCTGACGGCGTTCCTGACGTTCGCTCCCGAGGGCCGCGAGACGCGCGTCGGCCGCCTCATCCACGAGGGAGGCGGGCCGAACGGGACGCAGGCCGTCGAGGTGTTCCACCGGGACGAACACGACTACGTCACCGCCTCGACGGGACTGGACGACGTGCGCGGGCAGATTCCCGAACGGTTCGACGAGATGCTCTCCGACGAGGTGTTCGAGTTCCCCCGCGAGGCGGTGCTGGACCGCTACGAGGACACGCACCTGAGCGGCGACATCGTCGTCTCCGCACCGCTGGAACCCGACGGCCGCGCCGCGCGGACGACGCTCGTCACCCAGTTGTCCGACCACGAAGTGCTCTCCCGCGAGGAGGCGCTCTCCGACCTCACGCACTGCGCGCTCGAACACGCCTCCGCCGACAGCATCCGGGCGGCGGCGCGCGAACGCGCCGAGGTGTACGTCCCCGACCACGTCCCCCGCGAGGACCTCGTCCGGTCGGACCTGCGTGCGCTGTCGCTCCTGACCGCACCGACGGGAGCGCACATCGCCGGACCCGAGTTCGACCCGTTCTACGCCCACTCCGGCGGCTACGGCTACACGTGGTTCCGCGACGAGGCGGAGGTGTCGCGGTACCTCCTCGCCGCCGACGACCGGTTGGACCTCGAACTCACGGACCGGCTGGCGACGAGCGCGGAGTTCTTCTGTGACACGCAGTTGGCCGACGGGTCGTGGCCGCACCGCGCGTGGGCCGTCGACGGGTCGCTCGCGCCCGGGTGGGCGCACTCGCGCGTCGAGAACTCGAAGAAGCCCGAGTACCAGGCCGACCAGACGGCCAGCGTCGTCACCTTCCTCGCGAACGTCCTCGAACGCCGGGACCAGATGGACCCCGAACTCGTCGGCGAGATTCGGGACAGCATCGAACGCGGCGTCGACTGTCTCGACGGGAGCCTCGAGGACGACGGCCTCCCCGAGACGTGCCAGAACGCGTGGGAGAACATGGTCGGACGGTTCACCCACACCGCCGCGACGTTCCTGCAGGCGTACGCCACCGTCGCGCAAGCGCCCGTAACCGACTCGCTCGCCGACCACGCCGCCGAACAGGCGTCGGTGGTGTTCGAGGGCATCGACCGACTGTGGGACGACGAGTACGAGGTGTACGGCCTCCGGTTGCAGGGGGACTCGCTGGACTCCCGGCTCGACTCCGCCACGTTCTCGCTCGTGGACGCCTTCGCCGCGTACGACCGGCTGGAGAGCCTCTCTGAGACGGTGCTCGACCAGTTAGAGTCGCACATGGAGACGGCGCTGACGGACCTCTACCGCGAGACGGACGCGGTGGCGGGCCTCGTCCGCTTCGAGGACGACTGGTGGCGCGTGGCCGAACAGGACGAGCCGAAGATATGGTCGCTCTCGACGGCGTGGGGCGCGAACGCCGCCGCGACGCTGGCCGTCCTCCTCGACGACTACGGCCGGCCGAAGGAGGCCGACCTGTTCCTCGAAGAGGCGACCAAACTGTACGACCTGCTCCGACCCGACGGGCCGTTCACCACCGCGGGCGGCTACCTGACCGAGCAGGTGTTCGACGACGGCGGCGCTGACAGCGCGGCCCCCCTCGGCTGGTCGCACGCGATGCGCCTGCACGCCACCGCCCTCCTCGCCGAGTACGACGCCCTCCCCGCGCCGAAGCCCGCGCCCTCCGGTCCGGAGAGTCGCCCCCGGTGGACCACCGGCGAGAAGTACGGCGTCGGCACCGTCGCCGACCACACCGAGGAGGACGCCTCGCGGGTCTGGTTCACGCTCACCGAGGGCTCTCTGACCGAGGTACGGTTCCCCCGAGTGGACCTGATGAACCTCCGGACGCTCGACATGCTGGTGGTGGACGCCGACCCCGAGTCGACGTACACGGCGCGGACGCACAACGAGACGCGCCGCGACGACGCCGCCGACACCATCGAACGCCGCGCGGAGATGGTCGAGGACGACTCCCTCCTGTTCCGACACGTCATCACCGAGTCCGGCGACGGACGCGGCCACGAGTGGACGCTCACCGTCGAGTACGCGACGGACCCCGAACACGACGCGTTGCTCGCCGACGTGTCGTTCGAGGCGGAGGACGGTCACGAGTACGACGTGTTCGCCATGGCCGACACCGCCCTCGTGAACACGGGCGACAAGGACCGCGGCCTGCGCCTCGGGCAGATGGGGAGCTACCACCTCGTCGCCCGCGACGCCGGCGCGTACGACCAGGAGGGCGAGGTACGACCGCTCCTCATCGACGAGAACGGCGAGGAGTACAGCGTCGCCGTCGCCATGACCGCCGCCGGGCGGTTCGACTGGGCGACGGTGGGCGTCGCCGGCTCCGACCACCTCGCGGGGCTGTTCTCCGAGGGCGAACTGCCGAACGCGCAGGAGCGAGTCGACAACGAGAACGTCGTCCTCGTCGGACGCATCGGCAGCGGCGCGCGACTGAAGGAGACGCTGGCGCTCGGGTTCGCCGAACACGCCGACACCGCGGCCGCCCTCGGCGAGGCCGCTGGCGCGCTGACCCGCGGGTACGAGACGGTGCGCACGGGCTACGCCGACTCGTGGGCGAACTTCCTCGCGGACAAGGAACTGCCGACGTCGGTACAGGACGACGAGACGCTGGCGAACCAGTACCGCGCCTGTCTGATGTCGCTGCGCGCCGTCGAGGACAAGACGTTCCTCGGCGCGGGCATCGCCTCGCCGTCGGTGCCGTGGGGCGAGGCGGTCACCTCAGAGGAGCCGAAGGGGTACGGCTACAACTTCGTCTGGTCGCGCGACCTGTATCAGGTGTTCACCGTGTTCGACGCCGTCGGCGACGTGGAGACGGCCATCGACGCGCTGGAGTACATCTACGAGTACCAGCAGGACAAGCGCGGCTTCATCCCGCAGAACACCTACCTCAACGGTCGCACCCGCTGGGGCGGCGAGCAGATGGACAACATCTCGTTCCCCGCCGTGATGGCGTACACGCTCTCACAGCGCGGCGTCGACTTCGACGACGTGGGCTACGACTACGTGAACGTCAAGCGCTCGGCGGACTACGTGGCGCGGAACGGGCCGCCGACGGCCCAGGAGCGCTGGGAGGAGGAGGCGGGCTACTCGCCCTCGTCCATCGCCGCCGAAATCGCGGGGTTGGCCTCCGCCGCCGCCATCGCCATCGACGAGGGGCACGACGCGGACGCCCTCATCTGGTTGGCACTCGCCGACGACTGGACCGACAGCGTCGAGTCGTGGACGGCGACCCGGACGGGCACCGAACGGCACGACGAGACGCCCTACTACGTGCGCGTCACCCGCGACGGCGACCCGGACGCGGGCCACCTGCGCACGCTGGCGAACAACGGACCGACGCTCGACGAACGCGAAATCATCGACGGCGGGTTCCTCGAACTCGTCAGACTCGGAATCAAGCCCCCGAGCGACGAGGTGATGCAGAACTCCGTCACGGAGATGGACAACACCATCCGCGTCGACACGCCGTACGGCCCGGCGTTCTACCGCTACAACGGCGACGGCTACGGCGAACGCGAACGCGACGAGGAGGGTGCACCGTGGTCCATCGAGTCGAAGGGGAAGGGTCGGCTGTGGCCCATCTTCACCGGTGAACGCGGCGAGTTCGAACTGCTGAACGACACCGAGGAGGACGCCCTGCAACCGGAGAACCTCCTGCAGACGATGGCCGGGTTCGCCAACTCCGGGCGGATGCTGGCCGAACAGGTGTGGGACCGCGAGCACAGCACGGACTACAACTGGGAGTTCGGCGAGGGGACCGGCGCCGCGACGCCACTCGCGTGGTCGATGGCGCAGTTCGTCCGTCTCGCGCACGGCGTCGAGGCGGGCGAACCCGTCGAGACGCCCGAGTTCGTCCGTCGCCGCTACATCGAGACCGACCGTCCCGAATCGCCGAAACTGCAGGTGAGCACCCGCTTCATGGGCGACAACCTCGTCGTCTCCGGGCGGACGAACGCCGCCGTCGTCGCGGTGAAGACGCCGAGCGAGACGGCGCTGGTCGAACCCGAGGACGGGTCGTTCGAGGCCTCCCTCCGGATAGAACACGGCGAGAATCAGGTCACCGTCGCGGCTGCGACGGACGCGGACCTGACCGCCGCGGGGACGAGAGTCACCCGGTTCACGCTGTAACCCCGCCACCGGACCGCCGTCGCGGACGCCCTCCCCCGCGAACTTTTACTCGGGTCGTCCCAAGTGACTGCATGGCCACGTACACACGCCGAACGCGGGTCGCCGCACCGCTCTCTGCGGTCTGGGAGTTCCACTCGAACGTGTCGGGACTGGAGGCGTTGACGCCCGACTGGATGGGTCTCGACGTCGTCTCCGTCCGCGGCCCGGACGGCGAACTCGACCCCGAGGTGCTGGAAGTCGGAGCGAAGATACGGATGTCGATGCGGCCGTTCGGCGTCGGCCCGCCGCAACGGTGGACGTCGCACATCGTCGCTCGCGACGCCGACGAACACAGGGCGATGTTCCGCGACGAGATGGTCGGCGGACCGTTCCAGCGGTGGGTCCACACGCACCGATTCTACGCCGACGGCGACGAGACGCTGGTCGAAGACCACCTGGAGTACGAACTCCCGGGCGGGGCCGTCGGCCGCGCACTGTCGCCGTTCGGCGTGGTCGGGTTCGAGCCGATGTTTCGACAGCGACACGCGACGACGAAGCAGTTGCTGGAGTCAGTTACCCACGACTGAAGTCGTGGACTTCCTCCTTGCATCTGTGTGAGTCGTCGGTGCGGGCGGTTCTCTGAGTCGTCGGTGCCGGCGGTTTCGCGAGGATCGCTCAGGCAGGGTCGGCCGGTCCGAACGGTTGCGCGTGCGGCGAGGTCAGAATCTCGAACCGCGCGCCGCCCGCGGCGCTCTCGGCGACCTCGATGTCCCAGCCGTGGGCCTCGACGATGCTCTCGACGATGGAGAGCCCGAACCCCGACCCGTCCTCGGCGGTGGTGTGGCCCTGCTCGAAGACGGCGGCGCGGTCCTCGGCGGGGATGCCCGGGCCGTCGTCTTCGACGTAGAACCCCGCTCTGTCGCGGAGGGGTCCGACGGCGATGGTGACCTCGTCGTCGCCGTGTTCGATGGCGTTGCGGACGAGGTTCTCGACCACCTGCGTCAGTCGACTGGCGTCCGCGGAGACGGTGCCGAGTTCGTCCACCAGTTCGAGCGTCGCGCCGTCCGTCTCGACGGCCGCCCACGCGCGTTCGACGACGCCCGTGAGGTCCACGGGCGACGTCTCGCCGACGGTCCGGCCCTGTCGGGCGAGTTCGAGCACGTCGCTGACGAGCGTGTCCATCCGGTCGAGGGCGTCCACCGCGCGGTCGAGGTGCGACACGTCGCCGGTCTCGCGCGCGAGGTCGACGAAGCCGTCGACGACGTTCATCGGGTTTCTGAGGTCGTGACTCACGACGCTGGCGAACTCCTCCAACCGCTCGTTCTGCTGGCGGAGTCGCCGCTCGCGCTGCTTCCGTTCGAGCGTGTACGACAGCATGTCGGCGGCCGTCCCGAACAGCGACACCTCCTTGTCGGACCACGAACGCGGCGTGGTGGAGACGAACGCGACGGCGCCGACGAGCGACCAGTTCGACACCATCGGGAGCGCGAGCAGGCTCCCGTCGTCGGGGAGGGCCGAGGAGGTGATGGACGTCGGGAGCGACCGAAGCTCCGTCGAGCGGACGTTCTCGAAGCACCGGAGACGGTCGAGTAACCACTCGCAGTCGTCGCCCGGGACGGCCGTCGGGAGCGAGGGGCCGGACGCCGCGGTCCACTCGTGCGTCTTCTGAAGCGCGTCCACGTCGGGGTCGTACGAGTAGACGGCCGCGCCGTCCGCGTCGGCGAACTCTCCGAGACTCTGGAGCGTCCAGTGAATCTTGGTGCCCACCTCGTCCACCTCGGCGCTCATGAGCGTCGTCGAGGTGTCGAGGACGACGTCCTTCAACCGAGCGCGGTACTGCTGTCGGTCCTGCCGGGAGCGCTGTTCGGTCACGTCGTGGAGTGTCCCGACGGCGCGGCGTTCCTCGCCGTCGAACGCCTTCAGCGAGATGGTGGCGACGCAGTGGACGCGTTCGTCGTCGGCGGTACACACGTCCGTCTCGAAGCGCGTCGTCTCCGGGCCGTCGTCGGCGAACAGGCGGTCGAGTTCCTCGCGAATCTGTCGTTCGTCGTCCGGCGAGACGTCCGAGACGTGACTGCCGAGAATCCGCTCGCGGTCGTAGCCCATCAGGTCGACGAACACGTCGTCCACCGAGACGAATCTACCGTCGCCGTCGATGACGTAGACGGCGGTTTCGAGGGCCTCGAACACGCTGTCGTAGCGTTCGGTCGCCTCCTCGGCGCGGTTCCGCGAGACGGCGTTCACGACGCGCTTGGCCAGCACGGCGTACTGGTCGGTGCCGCTCGTCTTCTGCATGTAGTCGGTCGCGCCGACGCGAAAGGCGTCGCGAGCGACCGCTTCGGAGCCCTTGCCGGTGTAGAGGACGAACGGGAGGTTCGGCCGCCGGGAGCGGACGGCGCGGAGCAGTTCCAGCCCGTTCATGCCCGGCATCTCGTAGTCGCTCACGACGCAGTCGAAGTCGGTGTCGGCGTCGGTCAGCCGTTCCAGGGCGTCGTGCGGGTCGGTCACGGTGTCGACGGTGAGCGCCGTCTCGCCGGCTTCCCGTTCGAGGTACGTCGCGACCAGCGTGGCAAGCTCCGGTTCGTCGTCGACGTAGAGCACGGCGATGTCCTCCCGGAGCGTCGTCATATTTCGTTTACGCGAGGCGACGGGTTATCAGCGTTGTGACCGTGGTATCACGATTGATATTCAAATCGGGGAGAGACACCGGGGCGATACCGACGCGTCAGACGGGCGTCAGCCGTTCGGCTGCTTCTGCCGTTCGGTGCCGCTCTGTCCGGGTTCGGCGCCCGAACTACCGGTCGTCGTCAGGTAGATGCCGACGAGGACGACGGCGCCGCCGAGGACCGTCACGGGCGTGGGAATCTCACCCAAGAGAACGAACGCGAGTATCGTACTTCCGACGGGTTCGCCGAGCAGGGAGACGGAGACGACGCTCGATTCGAGGTAGCCGAGCGCCCAGTTGAGCACCGTGTGGCCGAACACGCCGGGGCCGACGGCCATCGCGAGGAACAGCGCCCACTCGCGGGCGGCGTAGTCGAGCAGCGGGTGGCCCGCGGCGAGCGTCAACCCGAGCAGGACGACCGCGCAGACGCCGTAGACGACGGTCACGTAGGGGACAAGCGAGACTCGCTGGCGGAGCGACCGACCGGCGAGCACGTAGGCGGCGGCGGTCACCGCGCCGACGAGGGCGAGGGCGTCGCCGTAGAGCGGAGCCTCGCCGGCGAGCGTCGGGGCGGCGGCGGTGCCCGCGTCGAGTCCGCCGAGGCCCGGAAGCGCGGCGAGTGCGGCCGCGACGTCCGGGACGAACAGGTCGCCGAGCGTCATCGTCGCCATCCCCGCGAGGGCGACGGCGATGCCGGCGACGACGCCGCGGGTGATGCGTTCGTCGAGGAGCGCCCACGCGCCGAGGGCGACGAACAGCGGTTGGGCCTGCACGAGGGTGACGCTGGCGGCGACGCTAGTCCACGCCAAGCTCTCGAACCACGAGGCGAAGTGGACGGCGAGGGCGACGCCGGCGGCGGCGGCCCACAGCACGTCCCGGCGCGGCAAGTCGCGGAGTTCCTCGCGTGACCGCGCGAACGCGACGGGCGCGAGGAGGCTCACGGTGAACACGACCCGGTAGAGCGCCTTCACGAGGCTCGGTGCCTCGCTGTACCGGACGAGTATCGCGCTGGTGCTGACCGCGACGACGGCGACGAGGAGACCGACGAGCGGTGAGACGGGCGGGTCGCGGGACACATCGCTTCCTCCGCGTGCGCGACCTTACCGATTTCGGAGGCGGTCGTCGGTCGCGGGGGCGCCCTCCCCGTCTGCGCGTCGGTCGTCGTCCATACGCGCGGGTTCGCGACCCGACGAGAAATAGCCTCGCCGGGGTTACTGTGATACTGATTCGTCGCCGACGGGAACCTCCCAGAGGAGGATGGTCGTCGCCCCGACGATGAGAACGACACCACCGACACCCAGCGCGAACAGCGGAGAGACGGCGTCAGATACGACGCCGCTTCCGAGTTGAAACGGGACGACCGCGAGGCCGCTGACCATCGCCATCGCGCTCAGAACGGTGGCGCGACCGAGCGTCTCCACCCGGTCGTTGATGTACTGTCCGGCGAACGAGCGTGTCACGTCCGAGACCCCTCGAATCAGGAGGAACGTCGGAAGGGCGAGTACCGGCAGAAAGTACATCCCGATCAACGCGCCACCGACGGCGAACGGGAGGACGAGAAACCACGTTCGCAGCCCGATCGTCTCTCTGATCGTCCCCGTGTAGTAGTTGAGTACCGCGCCGACGAGGCTGTACGCCGCATAGAACCACCCCAGCAGGGCCTCGACCTGTGATCGCTGGATTCCGAGGTCGAGGACCACCGTCTCGAAAATCGGCTGGAGGAAGACGAACACGAGGTACGTGACCGCGGCGTACAGAACGTAGTAGTAGAGCAAGAACGACCGCAGACGACGGCGCGCGAGGACGTCTCTCACGATGCGAACCGTCCGACGGAGGCTCAGTTCCTCGGTCGCGGTCTGCTTGTACGTCTCGGGTTCGTCGAGCGTGAGCAGTACCGCGACACCGAGACTCGTCACGCCCGCTGCGACGAACCACGGATACGAGAGGTCGATGCTCCCGAGATACCCACCCAGAATCGCCGCACCGGCCCCGACGACCAACGCCGCCGACTCCCCGCGTCCGCGAACGCGAGCGAACTCGTCTTCGGAGAGGTCGTCCGTGAGCGTGTCGTAGAGCCACGCGTCCTCGCTCCCGGAGCGGAAGTTGTAGCCCAGCGACCAGCAGACGTAGAGGCCCGCCAGCGGAAGAAACGAGTTGGACAGGCCGATGCCGAGGAGCGTCACAGAGATGAGGGAGGTCCCGATGAGGAGGCTGTTGCGTCGTCCCACCCGGTCGCCGACGTAGCCAGTCGGTATCTCTCCGAACAGCGTCGTCAGGTTGTAGAGTACCTCCAGGACGGATATCTGCGTGAAAGATAGCCCTTGAGCCAGGAAGAAGAGGTACATGATGGGTCGATAGAACTCGACCGCTTTCGTCGATTTGTAAACGTAATACTTCAGGATGCTTCCGGAGACAGCCCCCCCGAGAACATCGCCTGTGCGACCTGCCATACGTGTGCCGGCGAAGGAAGAGCCGACAGGTGTATCCTGTTATTACGGAATCGCCCACCGGGCACATATACCGGCTTATTTGGCCGGTACACTCGGTCGATCGGTCGTTCTGAGGGGCGGTCGACGACGGGGCGACCGATGGACGGCACGCGTCCACGACCCGGGGGCGCCCGACGTGACCACTCCGACCCTCGACGGCCGAGTCGGCGGCCCGCTACTCGGTGTACGTGGGACGCTCGGTGTACGGGATGGGGTCGCGCAGGCCGACGTTCTGGAACGCCTGCAGTCGGTAGGCGCAGGAGTCGCAGGTGCCGCAGGCGGGTTCCTCCGCGCGGTAGCACGACCACGTGTGCTCGAACGGCACGTCGAGTTCGCGGCCCCGCCGGACGATGTCCGTCTTCGAGTCTCTCACGAACGGCACCTCGATTCGAATCTCCGTCTCGGGCTTCGTCCCCACGTCCGCCATCGCCTCGAACGCCTCGAAGAACTCGGGGCGGCAGTCGGGGTAGCCCGCGTAGTCCTCGGAGTGCGCGCCGACGAACACCGCCTCGCAGTCGTTCGCCTCGGCGTAGGAGACGGCCATCGAGAGCAGGTTTGCGTTGCGGAACGGGACGTAGGAGGTGGGAATCTCCGCGGCGTCCATGTCGGCGTCGTCCACGTCGATGTCGTCGTCCGTGAGGCTGGACGCGCCGATGCGAGAGAGGTGGTCCGTCTCGATGTGGAGGAACTCCTCGGCGTCGAGGTCCTCGGCCAGTCGCCGGGCACAGTCGTACTCCTTCGTCTCGGTCTCCTGTCCGTACGAGGTGTGCAGGCAGTAGAGGTCGTAGCCGCGGGCCGTCGCCTCGTAGGCGGTCGTCGCGCTGTCCATGCCGCCGGAGAGGAGGACGACGGCGGTCTGTCGGTCGTCGGATGCGTCGGTCGTGTCGGTCATGAGTTTACGTCTCGGGTGCGTCGTTCCACAGGTCCACGTGGAGACGCGGGGTGTAGCGGTAGCCGCGTTCGAGCGCGAGGTCCGCGACGACGGTCCGCGTCGCCGCCAGTTCCTCGCGGGTCTGTCCCTCTGGCATCAGGAGGACGTCGTCGTCGCGAATCGCCGCGTCGGCGACGCCGCGCAGGTCCGCGACCAGTTCCTCGATTTCGGGCAGGTCCTCTGGCCCGGTGACGACGAACTTCAGCTGGAACGCGTGGCGCTCGACCAGCGTCGCGAGTGCTTCGAGGTCGATTCGGCGTTCCTCGTGCCGCGCCTCCCACGCGCCCACGTCGACGCCGTCCGGCGCGTTCTCGGGCGTCGGCGTCGAGGTGGAGAGCTTCGGGCTGACGGAGGCGAGGTCGACGGGCGCGTCGGGGACGACGGTGCCGTTCGTCTCGACGGTGACGTGGTAGTCGTCGGCGAGGCGTTCGAGGAGCAGTTCGCTCTCGTCGTGAATCAGCGGTTCGCCGCCGGTGAGGACGACGTGGGTCGGGTCGCGTGCGTCGACTTCGTCCACGACGTCGTCCACGCCCATCCAGGCGTGCGTCGGGTCCCACGAGGTGTGGTAGGAGTCGCAGAACCAACAGCGGAGGTTGCACCCGCTCGTCCGGACGAACGTGCTCGGGACGCCCGCGAGCTTTCCCTCCCCCTGCAGCGAGGCGAACAGTTCGTTGACGGGGAGGGCGGGACCCTCTGGCGCCGTCTCGGGTCGTTCGACACGCGAGGAGACGGGCATTATCGGTGGCTCGCGCAGAGTTCGCCCGTCTCGCGCACCTCGACGGCCACGTCGGAGACGGTGTCGGGCAGGCGCGCCGCCAGTTTCTCCTCCAGGAGGACGGCCATCACCTCGGCCGTCGGCGGCGCGTCGAGGACGACCAGCGAGTCGGCGTCGCCGCTCGCCTCGAACGCCGCCGCGAGGGGGTCGCCCGACTCCACGAGGAAGCGGTGGTCCCACTCGTCTATCACGGCGGTCACGTCGCCCTTGTCCACGACCCACCCCTCCTCGGTGAGTTCGCCCGTCACCGCGACGGAAATCTCGTAGTTGTGACCGTGCGGCCGACTGCACTTTCCGTCGTGGTGCAGGAGTCGATGGCCAGCGCTGATGCGGATGGGTCGGTCGTCGCCGATTCGGAGGACGCGTTCGCCCGCCCGCGCGGCGACGCCGGCACCGCCGGCCGAACCGCTACGACTGTGGTCGGACTGGAGGAGCTTCTCGGGCATACTCAGGGATTATCTGCCGGTGTGAAAAGTGCGCCGTTTCGGCGACGGCGACAGGGCTCATCGGGAAGGAGTGGTCGTGGAAGGTGAGAGACCGGAACGGGCGCGAGTCAGCGCTCGAACTTCGCGAACTCGGCGCGCGCGTCGTCCGGAACGGGGGCGGGCTGGTTCGTCTCGGGGTCGACGACCACCTGTACCGACGAGGCGGTGGCGGCCACGTCGCCCTCGAAGACGAGTTCGTACTCCATCTCGAAGGAGGTGTTCCCGACGTCCACGACGGCGACGCCGACGGTGACGTCGCCGAGGTCGTCGATAGAGGTGCGGTAGTCTATCTCCGAGTGCGCGAGGACGGTGTTCACCTCGCCGCTGTCGATGCCGAGAGCGTCCTGGAAGAAGTCGATGCGCGCCTGTTCGCAGTAAGAGGCGTAGACGGCGTTGTTCACGTGTCCCAGCGGGTCGAGGTCACGGAAGCGAACCTGCAGTTCGGTTTCGTACGGGTACGCTGTCACGGACGAGTCGTCGACCGCCGGGCGCTAAACACCGCCGGTCCCGGCAGCGTCCGTCCCCCACCGTCTACCCACGCCACTCCAGCACCGTCGCGGCCCACGTGTAGCCCGTCCCGGCGGCGAGGAACAGCACCACGTCGCCCGCGTCGGGGCCCTCGCCCGCCTCGACGGCGGCGTCGAGGGCGAGAATCTGGTCGGCGCTCTGCACGTGGCCGAACTCGTCGAGGTAGTGGCTGCCCGCGGGGCCGACGCCCAACTCCTCGGTGAGGTAGTCGTGGAAGGAGCGCTTCATGTGCGTCAGCGCCACGAAGTCGAGGTCGGAGCGGTCGTGGCCGGAGGATTCGAGAGCGTCGTCCGCGACGGTGAGGAAGTTCGGCAGACTCACCTCGCCGAGTCGCTCCTTCATCGACTCCTGGTCGGGTACGTCCAGCGTGTGGAGGCCGTCGGCGACAGTCTCCGCCGTCGGCGGGCGTTTCGACCCGCCGGCGGGCATCACCACGTCGAGGGCGAACCTCCCGTCGGTGACGGCGGCGCTCTCGCGGACGCGGGCGCGGGAGCGGTCCGCGGCGTCGTCGACGGCGTCCGATTCGAGCACCGTCGCCGACGCGCCGGCCCCGAAGTTGAACATGAACGACGAGCGCTCGTTGTCGTAGTCGACGAGGTCCTCCTCCCTGCTCGCGCCGACGAGGAGGGCGCGCTCGACGTCGCCGGTGCGGAGTTGCGCCGCCGTGTGGCGGACGGCGATTGGCGCGCCCGCACAGAGCGCGTACGACTCGTGAGCGTAGGCGTCGTCTGCGCCGAGACGCTCGGCGACGTGGGCGGCGGCGCTCCAGACGACGTGGTCCTTGTACTCGCTGCCGTGGTACAGCACCAAGTCGAGGGCCGCGGGGTCGCAGTCGGCGTCGGCGAGTGCCGCCTCGGCGGCGGCGACGCTCATGTCGGACGCGTGGTCGTCGTCCGGCGGGCAGACGTGCTTCTCGCGGACGCCCATCTTCTCGACGACGACGTCCTCGGGGACGCCGCTTCGGTCTGCGATCTGTGCGCCGGTGACCGTCTCGTCGGGAACGTACGTCCCGAAGCCGGTGAGGTGTACGTCGTGCATCTGTGGGGGTCGTGGGTTAGTGGGTTCGTGAGGGGACGAACGCCGTCGGCGGGCGGGTCAGTCGTCGTCGCTCGCGGGCCGGGTCTCGGTCCGGGACCGGACGGCGCGGGCGACGTGGCCGGGTAGTCGGTCGGCGACGGTGCCGCCGAGTCGGTCTCTGAGCGTTCCGAGGAGGCCGTTCGGCACGTAGAGGACGAACAGGACGAACACGATTCCCAGATAGAGGGCCGCGTGGCCGTTCAGGAACGTGTCGATGGCCTCGCCGACGGTCAGCCCGTTGTAGAGCACCGCCGAGAGCGTCGCCTCGCCGAGACTGCCGTCGAGGAACGGCAGGAGGCCGCCGCCCTCCCCGCCCTTCGAGAGGAACTCGCGGACCGTCTCGTCGAACAGGCGGCCGTAGAGGGGGCCGGCGACGGTGCCGAAGCCGCCGATGATGGAGGCCAAGAGGGCGTCGCCGGCGACGAGGAAGTAGAAGCTGTTCTCCGGCGTCACCGACCGGCGGAAGCCGGCGAACAGACCGCCCGCGACGCCGGCGAAGAACGCGCTCAGCGCGAACGCGCCGAGTTTGTAGCGGAACGTGTCGTAGCCGACGGCGCGGGCGCGCTCCTCGTTCTCGCGGATGGCGACGAGGACGCGGCCGAACGGCGAGTGGACGATGCGCTGGAGGGCGAAGTAGCAGCCCACGACGACCAGTCCGACCATGTAGTAGGACACCTCGGCGGGCGAGAACGTGAGGAAACCGAGGAAGCCCTCGACGGACTCGCCGGCGAGTTGACCGATGGCGAGGTTGAGCGAGTCGACGCCGGGGACGCCGACGTTGAACGGCGCGGTCCGTTCGAGGACGGCGACGCCGTCCCGCGGGTTCGACCCGACGTAGTCCCAGTCGCGGACGAACACGTACAGCACCTGCGAGAAGCCCAGCGTTATCATGGCGAAGTAGACGCCCGTCAGGCGGAACGACACCGCGCCGATGACGAGGGCCAAGGCGAGGGCGACGAGTCCGCCGAGGACGAGGAGGGCGAGGAACGGCGTGTCGACGGGCAGGAACGGTACCTTCCCGTTCGAGGCGAGGACGACGAGGTACGCGCCCGCGCCGTAGAACGCCGCGTGGCCGAACGAGAGGTAGCCGGTGTACCCCGACACGAAGTCGAACGACATGGCGAACAGGCCGAAGTAGAAGACGGCTATCATCGTCTCCACGCGCGGGAGGAGGTACGCCATCTCCTGTCCGACCGGCGAGTTCGTCGCGACGGCGTACAGGCCGGGGTACGCGGCGAAGAACGCGACGACGGCGACGTGGACCAGATGGTCGCGGAGGTACTGGACGGGCCACGCCACGTCCTCGCCGTCGCGGGCGCCGAAACGGACGCTAATGGCCCCCCACCTCCTCGACGCCGAACAGTCCCTGCGGTTTCAGAATCAGCACCACGACGAGGATGAGGAAGATGGTCATCTGCGGGAGGCCGGTGAAGGCGATGGCGTTCTGGAACCACCACGTCGTCGTCGCGTCCACGAGGCCGACGAGGGTGCCGGCGACGACGGTGCCGCGGAACGTCCCCAGACCGCCGACGATGACGACGACGAACGCCGGGAGCAACGTCTCCGCGGCGAGGGGGACGCTCGCGCCCCAGTTGGGGTCCCACGCGAGGAGGACGCCGGCGACGCCCGCGATGCCGATGCCGATGGCGAACACGAACGTGAAGACGCGCCGCACGTCGACGCCGAGAGCCGCTAGCATCTCGGAGTCCTCCGACCCCGCGCGGATGAACAGGCCGTAGCGCGTCCGCGTGAGGAACGCCCAGATGGCGGCGACGGTGAGGACGCCGAACAGAATCTCGAACAGCGCCAGCCCCGAGACGGAGACGAGGCCGAGGTCCACCTGCTGGGAGAGCGCGGCCGGTTTCGTCGCGAACGCGGCCTGCCAGTCCGAGATGGGCTGGAGGCCGTAGAACGAGACGGCGATTCTGACGAGTTCGTCCAGCATCAGCGTGAGGCCGAACGTGAGCAGAATCTGGTACAGGGGCGGCCGGTCGTACAGCGTCCGGATGAGGCCGACTTCGATGACGCCGCCGAGGGCCGACAGCGCGGCGAACGCGACGGCGACGGCGACGAGGAAGGCGAGGAGGCGCGACCCCGGCCCCGCCCCGGAACTCACGAGGAGCACCATGACGAGGCCGCCGAGGTACGCGCCGATCATGGTCAGCGAACCGTGCGCGAAGTTGAGCACGCCCATCAGACCGAAGATGAGCGTGAGACCGCTGGCGAGCATCACGTACAGCGCCGCCTTCGACAGTCCGTTGACGAGGACCGACGACAGCGTCTCCGCCGTGAGGAACTCGCCGAGGGCGTCGAGGAACAGCGGTGCGGTGAGGAGTGCGTCTGTCATGTCTGAGTCATGCCGAGAGATATCGCGTGAGTCGTTCGTCGTCCGCCGACACGTCCGCCGTCTCGCCCGAGTCGACCACGGTGCCGTGGTCGAGGACGTAGAAGCGGTCCGCGAGGTCCAGCGCCAGCGGGAGGTTCTGTTCGACGAGGAGCAGCGTCGTCTCCTCGGCGGCGGCGGTGAGGGCGTCGGCCACGGCGTCGACGATGAGCGGTGCCAACCCCTCCGACGGTTCGTCCACGAGGAGCAGGTCGTTCGCCCCCACGAGGCCGCGGGCGATGGCGAGCATCTGCTGTTGCCCGCCGGACAGCGACCCGGCCTTCTGCGCGCGGTGGTCCCGCAGGTCCGGGAACGTCTCGAACGCGCGTTCGAGGCCGGCGTCGACGTCGGCGGCGTCGGGGACGGCGACGCGGACGTTCTCCGCGACGGTGAGTTCCGAGAACATCCGCCGGTCCTCGGGAATCCAGCCCAGTCCCCGTTCGGCGACTTCGTGCGTCCGCATCCCGGCGAGGTCCTCGCCGCGGTAGCGGACGCTCCCCTCGCGCGGCGGCGTCAGTTGCATGATGGCGCGCAGGGTGGTCGTCTTGCCGACGCCGTTGCGGCCGACGAGGGCGACGACTTCGCCCTCCTCGACGTCGAGGCTGACGCCCTCGAGGACGTGGCTGTCGCCGTAGTAGGCGTGGACGTCCTCGACGGAGAGCAAGGGGTCGGTCACGCCGACCCCTCCGCCGTCTCCGACCCGTCGTCGCCGTCTGTGGTCGCTTCGTCGTCGGCGTCTGTGGCCGCCTCGTCGTCGCCGTCTGTGGCCGCCCCGTCGCCGTCCGCGGGTTCCCTGTCGCCGTCCGGGGGTTCGCCGTCGTCCGCGGATGCGTCGCCCTCGGCGTGTCGACTTCGGGACTCGTAGCCGCCGAGGTAGGCGCGCTGGACCGTCTCATCGCCGCGTACCGCCGCGGGCGGGCCGTCGGCGATGAGTTCGCCCTGGTTCAGGACGACGACGCGGTCGGAGACGTTCATCACGATGTCCATGTTGTGCTCGACGAGGAGGACGGCGTGGTCCGTCGCCACGTCCTCGATGAGGTCGATGATGTCGCCGACGCTCTCCGAGGAGACGCCCGCGTTCGGTTCGTCCAGCAGGAGGACGTCCGGGTCGCCCGCGAGGGCGATGCCCACCTCCAACTGGCGCTTCTCGCCGTGACTGAGCGACGACGCCGGGGCGTCGGCGTGTTCCGTCAGGCCGACGCGTTCGAGGATGGCGCGCGCCTCCCGTTCGTACTCGTCGTAGCGGGAGACGTTGCGCCAGAACGTCGTCGCGTCGTCGCCGTGCGCCTGCGCGGCGATGCGGACGTTCTCGAACACGGAACTCGTCGGGAAGACGTTCGTTATCTGGTAGGAGCGGTGGATGCCCATCGACGCCGTCTCGTGCGGGGCGGCCGCCGTCACGTCGCGGTACGCGCCCGCGCCGTCGGCCGACGCCCCCTCGCTCCCCGCGCCGCCGCGGAACTCGATTGTCCCCTCGGTGGGTTCGAGCGCGCCCGTCAGGAGGTTGAAGAACGTCGTCTTCCCCGCCCCGTTCGGGCCGATGAGCGAACACAGTTCGTCGGCGGCGAGTTCGAAATCGACGTCGTCGACGGCGGTGAGACCGCCGAACGTCTTCGTCAGACCGGTCGTGCGGAGCATCCGACTAGAGGGAACAGCCCATCTCCTCGGAGTCGGCCGGGATGGTCGTCTCCTCGGCGGCGATTCGGGCCACCGGTTCCGAGGGCATGATGGCCGCACCCCACCGGTCGGCCCACTCGTCGGTCGTCGGGACGGGGTCGGCGACGGTCATCGCCGACCGGGCCTGGTTGTTGTACTCCTGGAAGGTGTAGCCGTCCTCGCCCTTCGGCGTGTCCGTGACCGTCATCCCGCGCAGGGCCGAGGCGAGGTCCGCGCCCGCGGTGGACCCGGACTCCTCGACGCCCTGCACGATAGCCGAGGCGGCGGTGAACATCCCCGACGTGAACAGGTCGGGCACGCGGCCGTAAGCGTTCGAGTACATCTCGACGAACGCGTCGTTGATGTCGTTGTCGTACTGGTTCCAGTGGTAGCGGGTCGTGAACGGCCCGAACTTCTGGCCCTGCAGTTTCTCCGTCGTCAGCGGTTTGCCGAACACCTTCTGGAGCGTCTGGCCGACGACGGAGGTGGTGATTTCGGTGGCGAAGCCGCCGAACACGCGGTAGTCGTAGTCGCCGTTGAGGTACGTGGTGAACAGGGCGGGGAGCGTGGCGACGGTGAACCCGCCGACGATGCCCTGCGCCCCCGCCTCCGACGCCTGGTCGAGGAGGCCCTGCCACTCGGAGTAGCCCTGCGGCACGAACTTCTTGCCGACTATCTCCACGCCGTTGGCCTTCAGCACCGACTCGTAGTTGTTGACGACGGCCCGCCCGAACGAGTAGTCGGCGCCGAACAGGTACACCTGCTGCACGTCCGTCTCCTGAGCGACGTACTTCCCGCCCGAACGCGCGTCCATCGCGGTGTTCTCGGAGGCGCGGAATATCATGTCGCCGCACGTCTCAGAGTTGGCCGTGACGTCCGCCGAGGCGGCCGGGCCGACCATGTACGGCACGTTCGCCTGCTTCGCCACCGTCGTGATGACGCGCGAGGCGGCGCCCGAGGACGCACAACCGACGAGCATGTCCACCTCCTCGCTCTGCACGAGGTCCGTCGCCAACGTCTGCGCGGTGTCCGCCGAGAACTTCGAGTCCCGGACGTACAGTTCGTAGTCCACGTCGCCGACGGTGACGGTGTACTCGCCCGACTCGACGCCGGTCACCGGGTCGGCGTCGGCCTTGTACGCCATCCCGGAGAGGAAGCCCCACAGCGCCTGCTTGCCGTAGTACTGCAGGTCGCCCGAGATGGGCTGCATGACGCCGAGTTTGACCGTGCCGGACGCCCCGCCCGAGGATCCCGTCGTGGTTCCCGTCACGCTTTCCTCGCCCGCCGTCGTGCCCGAGTCCGTGCTGGTCGCCGTCTCGTCGCCGCCGCCACCGCCCGAACAGCCCGCGACGCCCGCGATGCCCGCCGCACCGAGCGTCGAGAGAACTGTTCGCCGTGTGAGTCGTCCATCAGTGCTCATTCCACCTCTATCGTTAATTAAAGACCCGCAAAGGATGGCGGGTTAACATGTGAACGGTGGGCACGGTTCGCCCCCTCGGCTTACTTGTCGGTCGTCTCGCAATCGCCCCGCATGGAACGAGTCGCGTTCGACGCCGTGGAGCCGACCGCGTACGAGACGGACGCGGAACGGCGCGGCCTGTCGACGCCGCTGGCCACCGAGAACCTCTCGCTCAACCACTACCGCCTCGCCCCCGGCGAACGCCTCGCCGGACTGCACGCCCACCCGGAACAGGAGGAGGTGTTCGTCGTCCTCGACGGCGAGGCGACGTTCGAGGTGCTGGGACGACGCGTCGGCGACGCCGTCGAGGAAGTGCGGGGAACCGTCGCCGGCGACGTCCGGGAGGTGACCGTTGCCGCGGGCGAGGCGATTCGGTTCGCATCCGGCGAGTTTCAGGCCGGACGAAACGCCGGCGAGTCGGAACTCACGGTACTGGGCGTCGGTGCGCCCCGAGACGGGGCGGACGTGCGAGTGCCGAAGGTCTGCCCCGACTGCGGCCGCGGAGACATGCGGCCGGTGGCGGGCGAGGACGGCGACAGCCTCCGGTGTCCGGACTGCGAGACGGTGCTGGAGCAGCCCCCGCCGCGGGAGGAGTGGTGAGTCGGTGCGGACCGAGGCGGTGCGGGTCGGGTCAAGAGGAGACCGGTCGGTGAGGGATAGGTCGGGGGCGGTTGCGGGCCGAGGCGGCCGTCAGTCGTCCAACTCGTCGAGGGCGTTGACGACGCGCTCTATCATCTTCCGCTGGCCGCGGCGGAGGTTCTTCGAGACGGCGGGCTTGGAGACGTCGAACTCGTCGGCCAGCGACCCGAGCGTGGCCGACCGGGGGCTCTGGAAGTAGCCGCCGTCGACGGCCGACTCCAGCGTCTGCCGCTCGACGGTCGAGAGGTCGCGGCAGCCCTCGATGAGCGTCATCGCCGCGCCGACGTTCTGCACGAAGTCGGTGAGTTCGGGCAGGTCCGGCGCGTTGCGCTTCACCACGTCGAACTCGTGGTTGCGGTCCAGACGCGACAGCACCGCCTCCTCGGCGTCGCCGTCGTCGAACCCGATGTGCCACAGTTCGCTGCCGTCCTCGACGAACGACGGGCCGGTGATGAAGCCGTCCTCCTCGCGGACGATGCGCATCGCGTCCGTCTGGCCGATGACGGTGCGGATGTGCGCCACGTCGTTCCGGCGCGAGATGAGGCGGTAGTCGGCGGTGACCTCGTGGTCGCGGAGGACGGACAGCCCGGCGTCGAGACTCTCTCGGTCGTCGGCCTCGACGACCATCCGGGTCTCGGTGCGTTCGGCGGCGGTGTCGTACTCCCAGTGCACCGCCGAGAACGCCACGGGGTGGTCGTCGGTGGCCGCGACGAACGGGCAGTCGTACTGCTCTACGTCCACCGTGATGTCGATCATCGTTCGTGTAGGTCCGAACCGAACCGAAGCCGCAGAGCATCTTAACTGTTTGCCATTACTCGCCGGTTTCGGCCGACGGCGCGCCGTTACCCGCGGATAAACCGCGGCCGTCACTCCCCGCCGAAGCGCGCCTCCACCGCGTCGCGGTCTATCTTCGAGGGGCCGGAGGTGGGTATCTCCTCGACGACGACGACCGACTTCGGGTGTTTGAACCGCGCGAGTCGGCCGTCGAGGAACGCCGACAGTTCTTCGACCGTCAGCGAGTCGTCGCCCTGCACGACGGCGCGGCCGACGTGTCCCCACTTGTCGTCCGGGACGCCGACGACGACGGCCTCCTCGACCTTCGGGTGGGCGGCGACGGCGTCCTCGACTTCGGGCGGGTAGACGTTCTCGCCGCCGCTGACGAACATGTTCTTCTTGCGTCCCTCGATGTGGACGTAGCCGTCGTCGTCCACGCGGGCGAGGTCACCCGTCGAGACCCACCCGTCGCCGAACGTCTCGCGCGTCTCCTCGGGGGCGTGCCAGTACTCGCGGGCGGCGTGCGGCCCGGCGAGTTCCAGTTCGCCCACCTCGCCGCGCAGTTCCTCGCCGTCGCCGTCCACGACGCGGGCGTCGACGTGCATCGCGGGAACGCCCACCGAGTCGGCCTTCTCGCGCGGCCACCCGTCGGGCATGGCGAAGTTGTTCGGGCCGCACTCGGTCAGCCCGTAGCCCTGCGAGAGGTCCACGCCGCGGTCCCACCACGCCCGCATCACCGACTCGCGGCAGGGGCCGCCGCCGGACTTCACCAGACGGAGCGTCGAGAGGTCCGTGTCGTCCCAGTCGTCGTGCGCGCTCATCATCCGCAGGACGGCGGGGACGGCGACGAGGACCGAGGCGTCGTGTTCGGGGACGAGTCCGAGTACCTCGCCGGGGTCGAAGTCGCGCGCGAGGACGACGGTGCCGCCGAGGTGGAACAGGGGCACGGTGATGACGTTCCACCCGCCGGTGTGGAACATGGGGAACACCATCGGCGTCGTGTCCTCGGGTCGGAGCCCCCACGCGGTGATGGTGTTGAACGAGTTCCAGAGGACGCTCTCGTGGGTGAGCACCGTCTCCTTCGGCGTCCCCGTGGACCCGCCGGTGTGGAGGAACAGGTGCGGGTCGTCCATCGACACGTCGGCCGGTTCGACCGCCGAGTCGTCGTCGGGGCGGACGGACGCGAACGTCCGCGCGTCCGGCAGGGAATCGCTGGTCGCGTCCGAACCGCCCGCCGAGTCGTCAGCGGGGAGGACGAGCACTGCCGGGTCGGCGTCGAACGCGTCCGCCTCGCGCGCCTCGGCGACGAGTTCGGCGAACGGCGACTCGACGACGAGGAGTTCGGGGTCGACCGTCGAGAGCAGTTCCGCGACTTCCGGCGCCGCGAGGCGGTGCGAGAGGGGGGCGAGGACGCCGCCCGTCTTCGCGGTGGCGAAGAAGAGGTCCACCAGTTCCGGGCGGTTGCGCGAGACGACGGCGACGCGTCCGCCGTCGGCGACGCCGTGCTCTCGGCAGAGGCGCGCCGTCCGGTTCGCCCGCGCGTCCAACTCCGCGTAGGTGAACTCGCGACCGGTCGTCGCGTCCACGAGGCCGACCTTCTCCGGCGAGAGTCGCGCCCGACGCTCGGACCACCCGCCGACCCAGCGGTTCGGTCCGGCGTCGGCGACAGGCGCGAATCCGCTCAGGCCGTCCGGTCGACCCTCAGACATCGTTCAGGAACGTCGCCAGTCGGTCGTTCACGTCGCCGGCCCGTTCGACGAAGAACAGGTGCGACCCGCCGTCGAACGCCTCGAACGCGACGGACGCGTCCGACGCCTCGGCCACCCGGTCCGCGAGGCGGCGGCCGTTCTCGACGGGGAGGACCCGGTCGGCCGTCCCGTGGAGGACGAGCGTCGGGACGTCGAGATTCGCGAGGTCGGCGCGCCGGTCGAACCCGGCGACCGCTTCGGCCTGCGCCGCGCGGGCGTGGGGCGGCGCGTCCGACGCCAGACGCCAGTCGACGATTCGCTCGACGAGGTCGTCGCGCCCGTCGAAGAAGTCGTCCGTCATCGCCGGGCGCATCTTGTACCGGATGGCCTCGCGTTCGTCGGCGTCGTCCGGTACGTCGAACATCCGCTCCTGCGTCTCCGGCGGCGTCGGCACCGCATCCTCGCCGCCGTGGGAGGTGCACAGAAGCGAGAGCGAGGCGGTCCGGTCGTAGTCGAGGGCGTACGCCTGCGCTATCATCCCGCCCATGCTCGCGCCGACGACGTGCGCCGCCTCGACGTCGAGGTCGGCGAGGACCGCCTCCACGTCGGCGGCCATCTCCTCGACGGCGTACGGGCCGTCGGGCGCGTCGGAGTCGCCGGTGCCGCGGTTGTCGAGGAGGACGACCTCGTACCGGTCGTCCAGGGCGGCGGCCTGCCACCGCCACATCCACCGTCCGTAGCCGAGTCCTTCGAGGAGAACCACCGTCTCCGCGCCGGGGTCCGGCGTGGCCGGCCCGCGCGTCTCGTAGGCGATGGTCACGCCATCGCTGTCCACCGTGGGCATGAATGACTGTGTGAACACGACCCGCCCCCATCAACGATGCACTTCACATGTTAACCCGAGCGTCGAAGTCGGCGGGCGCGAACAGTCCGGTATGCCAGTCGCCACGACGGGCGACGCCGCCGAGGCGTCACTCAGCGTCACCGAATCGACCATCGACGAGTTCGCCGCCCTGTCGGGGGACGACAACCCCATCCACCTCGACGACGACTACGCCGCCGAGACGATGTTCGGCGGGCGAATCGCCCACGGGATGCTCGCGGCGTCCGTCGTCAGCGCCGCCCTCGCGGACCTGCCGGGCGACGTGATCTACCTCTCGCAGGACCTCTCGTTCGAGAACCCGGTCCGACCGGGCGACGAGGTAGTCGCCCGCGCGGAAGTCGACGAACTGCTGGGCGGCGACCGAATCCGCGTCGAGACGACGGCGCGCGTCGGCGACGTGGACGTGGTGACGGGCGAGGCGGTGGTGCTGTCCGTTTCGCACGGCGACGCCAACTGACGTGGCTGGTGCTCGCGACCAGACGAACGGGCGGGAGACAGAGGACGGAGTGAGTGATAGGAGAGCGCCGAACCACGGCGCGTCGAGAGAGAACGGACCGAGAGCGAACGGCGTTAGTCCGACGTCGGGGCCGCGCGACCCGCCACCATCGCGGTCGGTTCGTGGTGGAGGTCGTCGACGCGCCAGACGTTCGAGCGTACCCCGGCGCGCGAGAGCGACACCGGAATCGTCGTGCCGGACGGGAGCGCCGAAAGCGTCTGCCGAAGGTCCGGGTCGGCATACTCAACGAGGTGACGAGTCTCGTTCGTGTCTTCGACCTCGACGGTCATAGTGTCATGGTCGTTCATGGGGTTACGGACGGTGACGCGCGTAGGAACAGTCGTTTCGACGCTCATATCTACTCACTTGCACTCCACCACCTTAAGCTGTAATATGTTGGATAGTTCGTGATGGTATGAGATACGTTGACAGGCTTGTGGACCCGTACCACCTACCCGTGTCGCCGCCGAACGGTCGGTCGTGAGCGACGAACGAGACGACGGGAGGGCGGAGAGCGACGACGACCCGGACGGGGCGGCGGAGGGCGACGGACGCGTCGACGGCGACGGACGCACCGACACCGAAAGACGCGTTGACGACGGCGACGGACGCACCGACACCGAAAGACGCGTTGACGACGGCGACGGACGCACCGACACCGAAAGACGCGTTGACGACGGCGACGGACGCACCGACACCGAAAGACGCGTTGACGACGGCGACGGACGCACCGACACCGAAAGACGCGTTGACGACGGCGACGGACGCATGGACGACGGTAACGGACGCGTGGACGACAGCGACGCCGAGGGGTGCGGCGGTGACGGCGAGGTGCGCGTCGTCGTTCGTCACGGCGACGCCGAGACGGTGACGCGCGCCGCCGTCGGGACGACGCTCAGGGACCACCTCCTCGACCACGGCCTCTCGCCGTACGCGCGCCTGACAGAGCGGGCGAACTGCGGCGGCAACGGGCTCTGTGCGACCTGCGGCGTCCGGATTCCGGCGGGCGAACCCGACCCGACGCACTGGCACGACCGACTGGCGGCGCGGTTCGGCTACCCCCGCCTCTCCTGTCAGATTCGGATTCGCGGGCCGATGGTGGTCGAACTGGTGGAGGACAAGCGCGTGTGGGGCGGGCGCGAGTGAGTGAGGGCGGCATCCCGCCGCGACGGCACGCGGGCTTCGGACCAGTCCCGTACTGGTCGGCGGCCGACAGGCGAGGTAACCGGGCATGCACTCGCAAGTCGAACGCTCTTGCCCGCCGTGCCGTTATCGTGACGTATGCTAGTCCGTCTCCACCAGTTCGAACACGAGGAGGTCCAGTTCGACGACAACCGAACGACCGGCGAATCACAGACCGAAGACTCGGTCGACAAGGACCCCGAGGAGTACTTCGGGACGGAACTCGACATCGACGCCGACACGTGGGCGACCGTGGAGTACGAGGGCGACCCCGTCCAGCGTCGGGAGGTGACGCTCGACGGCGTCACGGCCGTCTCGGTGCCTGAAGACGTGGATTCCGACGAACGGTCGACCGACGCCGACCTGCCGGGAGCGACGGTTCAAGTACGACACGAAGGGTCCATCGAAGCGTTCGAGAACGCCCGAGTGGTCGAGGCGACCGACTCGAATCCGGACGACGCGTAACCACCTCTGGACCGGTCGTTGTCCGCGTCCACTCACGCACCGCGACCCACCATCGAATCGAGTCGAGAACGAGACGGCAACTCGGACGCTCACTCGCTTCGCTCGTGCGGTGGCGGCGACAGAACGAGTCCGCTCTCCTCACTGCACACGGTGTTCGCAGGAGAAGTCCGCTCTCCCCGATTTGAAGCGGGCGAGACTCGCTTCGCTCGCCTCGCTGCCTCCCGTTCGCTTCGCTCACGGGAGCGGGGGACAAGCCGGAATCTCCCGATGTCGAGACAGTGAGAAAGTCCGCTCTCCCCGATTTGAACAGATGACAGACGGTCGGACTCGCGATGCTCGTCCGCTGCGACTGTCGTGTTCAAATCGCGTCGAGGAGAGTCCTCACTGCTCGCGGTGTTCGCAGGAGAAGTCCGCTCTCCCCGATTTGAACGGGGGGCAAGCCGATCTACAGTCGGCTGCTCTACCAGGCTGAGCTAAGAGCGGTCCATCTACTCGTAGCGCCGTGGCAAGACTTAAGAATTACTCATTGGTCGTCGCGGGCCGTCAGAAATCGCTCGGTCGCGCGGTCCACGCGCGCCTGCGCGGCGTCGAGTTCGGGAATCGTCTTCGCGTTGTACGCGCGCTTCGAACAGTCGACGTGGTCGGGGACGACGCGGTGGGCCGCCATCGACGCCTCGGCGATGGCGTTCTGTTCGTCCGCGGCGTCCCACTCGGGCATCGCGAGGCGCGAGACGGTGGACTTCGACAGACTCGACTTCCCGCCGGAGGAGATGTCGCGGAGGCAACGCTGGTACGGCGCGGAGTTCAGGAGGCCGCAGAGGTAGTGCGCCTCGCGTTCGTCGTCGGTGCCGACGAACATGCAGTGGTCGCCGGGGACGACCGGTTTCTCGCCGAGGAGGGGGTCCTCGACGGTGGAGACGACGGCGAAGTGCGGCTTGAAGCCGAGGCGGCACCAGACCACTTTGTAGTCGGCCCACGTGTAGGGGCCGAGACCGAACAGCGAGTAGAACGGGCCGTCGTCGAACCACGACGACCCGCGCGCTTCGAGGCGTTCGCGGTTCGATTCGAGGTAGGCGTACGTGTTCGGCGTCTCCCGGCGGACGGCGTCGGCGTTGTCCTCGCCCGCCAGTCGTTGCGGGACGAGGTGTCTGTCGTGACCGAACAGGCCGTACTTCACCACGTGCTTGGACTTCAGGTAGGGGTAGACGTGGTCCGGTTCGATGTCGTGCGCCTCGATGGTCTCCCGGTCGAGTGCGTACACGGCCTTCGCGTCGTCCTTCACGCCGTGGCGGATGCGGTAGTCTGCCGGGCCGAGGGCGCGGCGTTCGGCGTCCGCGCGGACCCACGGCGACGCCTCCGCGGAGGGGTCGGCGGGGACCAGCGCCGTCTCCTCGACGGCGAGCGTTCGGCGCATCGCGGCCAGAGAGTCGAAAGCGGGCGTCTCGCCGTCGCGGGCCCACATCGTCGTCGGGATGCTGCCGCCTTCACTCGCATCCGCCGCGGCGCCCACGTCCAGTCGGTAGAGGGCGGTGCCGGCGGCGACTTCGCGGCCGAACGGCGACAGCGACCCGAAGTCGTGGACGCGGCGCATCGACAGCGGTCGGTCCCCGACCCGGCGACGACGGAGGAGTTCGCCCGCCGGGCCGGTCGTCAGGTCGCGCTTGAGGACGAACGCCGCGCGGCCGCCGTCGCGGAGCAACTCGTGGACGCAGGTCCACGCGAACGGCAGCGACAGGTCGTCGTTCGCGTAGCCGAGACGTGCGTCGCGCCCGCGACGGGTGAACAGGTCGAGGTCAGGGTCCGCCATCGGGCCGTCGCGCCAGCGGTCTTTCACCCGCGGCGTCAGCGAGTCCCACGTCAACCACGGCGGGTTCCCGAGGAGGACGTCGGCGCGGACGCCGTCGAGTGGCGGGTCGGACGCCGTCGTCGTCACCGCGTCCGCGAGGACGACTCGCGGGGTGAACGACGCGACGGCGTCCCGACGCAGGAGCGGTCTGACGGCGAGGACGAGGGCGAGACGGGAGGCGCGGACGGCGACGGGGTTCACGTCGAACCCGCGGACCGACCGCGCGATTCGGTCCGCGGCGTCCGACGCAGTCGCGGCGTCGAGAGCGTCGGCGCCGGGAGCGTCGGGGTGGTCGTCGACGAACGCGTCGAGTTTCGCCCGCGCCGCCGCGGCGAGGAACGCGCCCGCGCCGCACCCGGGGTCGAGGACGACTCGGTCGCGGAAGTCGTCGGCGCGCGCACCGTCGTCGCCGGAGTCGTCGTCGCGGACGCTCTCGACGGCGAGTTCGGCGAGGCCGGTCGGCGTGTCGTAGCGGCCGAAGACGCGCCGGACGAGGCGCGAGACGGTCCGGCGGTGGAGCGTCGCCACGGCCGCCGGCGGCGCGGTCCGGACGAACGCGGCGGCGAGTTCGGCCAGCGTCTCCCGCGTCTCCGCGGGCAGGTCGTCGGCCACCGTCGCGTGGACGGCGTCGAAGCCGGCGGCGAAGGATTCCGGCGCGTCGAATCGGGCGTCGAGAGGAACCGACGCGTCGGAGTCGGCCGGTTCGACGGCGACCGAGAACGCGCGTTCGGCGGCCGCGAGGTGCGTCGAGAGGAGGAAGTCGAGCGAGAGCGACTGGACGAACGCCTCGCGGGCGACGGCGTCGGCGTCACCGGGGAGCGAGTCGTCTGCGTCGTCCGCGAGGCGGTCGAACACCGCGCCGTGATGGTCGCCGACGAACGCGCGCCACGCCCCGTACGTCCCGGCGACGGGCGTCCCGCCGGTGTCCGCGGCCTCGGTGCCGGCCGAACCGAGTCGGTGACGGAGGGCGTCCCGGTACCGGTCGAGGACCGCCTCGTAGCGGGCGAGTCGGTCGTCGCCGAGGCTGGCGTCGGCGGGCCGTGGTGCGGAGTTCATCGTGCGAGTGGCGGCGCGCGGACGCGTGGACGCCGCCGTCTGGACCCGACGAGGGACGGTCGACAGTTAATGGTACCCGTCCGCGGGCGGGAAAAAGGCGGTCCGGGGCGGGGGCGGACCCGTCGCCTCAGGTCGTCAGGTCACTCTCGGTGACGCGGACGCCCTTCTCGGCGAGGTGGCGCATCTGTCGCTGGGCGAAGTCCTCCTCGCTGGTGCCGCGGGTGGCGAGGACGTAGACGAGGGCGCCGCCGGCGGGGCGCATCGTCCGCCCGGCGCGTTGGGCCCCCTGTCGGCGCGACCCGCCGAGACCGGAGGCGACGACGGCGAGTTCGGCGTTCGGCAGGTCGATACCCTCGTCGCCGACGCGCGAGATGACGAGCGTGCGGCGTTCGCCGTCGCGGAACTGCCGGAACAGGCGTTCGCGGTGGCGGTGGCGCATCTCGCCGCTGACGAACGGCACGTCGAGGGCCTCGGCCATCGCCTCGCCCTGGTCGAGGTAGTCGACGAAGACCAGCGCCTTCGACTCCGGGTGCTGGCGGAGCAGTCGGCGCGTCTCCGCTATCTTCTGCGGGTTCATCGACGCGAGTTGGTGGCGCTCCCGCCCGTCGGCGCTGGCCCACTCGTTGCGGGCGGTGTCGTCGGCCCACGGCACGTACCGAATCTCGACTTCGGGCTCCTGCACGTAGCCCGCCTCGAACAGTTTCGACCAGTCGGTGCCGATGGGCGGGCCGATGAGCGTGAATATCTCCCGCTCCTTGTCGTCCTCGCGGATGGGGGTGGCCGAGAGGCCGAGTCGGTGCTTGGCCTGCAGGTCGGCGCTCCGGCGGTAGATGCGAGACGGGACGTGGTGGACCTCGTCGTAGACGATGAGTCCCCACTCCCGGTCGTCGAACAGCGAGCGGTGGCGGTCCATCCCGGCAGTCTGGTAGGTGGCGATGGTGACCGGTCGCACCCGTTTCTCCCCGCCGTGGTACTCGCCGATCTGGTCTTCCGTCAGAGAGGTGTGCCGCAGAATCTCCTCGCGCCACTGCGCGGCGAGTTCGCGCGAGGGAACGAGGACGAGCGTCTCGCCGCCGACGGCCGCGAGGACGCCGATTCCAGTCACCGTCTTGCCCGCGCCGGGCGGGCCGACGAGGACGCCCGCCTTCTGGTCGATGAAGCGGTCGACCCAGTCCCGCTGGTAGTCGCGGAGTTCGACGCGGAGTTCGACGTCGAGGGGCGCGCCGGATTCGAGGTCACGGTTGTCCTTCACCGGGTAACCGGCCTCGTAGAGGATGCGCTTGATGTGGGCCTCCTTCCCGTCCCGGACCCAGCTCTCGGTGTCCGAGATGGGCGCGACGAGGTGTTCCTCGTCGAGTTTCTGCCGGGCGACGTTGCCCATCAGGCTCTCTGAGGCGCCCTCCAACACGACGTAGTCGTCCTCGTGGGTGTAGAGTCGGAACTGGTTCGCGCGCTTCCACTGGTTCTCCACCCACGTCTCCAGATGCGGCGACCGGCGCGGGAGGACCGACCGCATCATCGACAGGAGGGCGTCGAGGTCCTCGAACGGCGCCTGCCACACGTCCTCCTGCCGTATCTTGTAGAGGTAGCCCCGCGTGCCCGCGTTCCGGTCGCCCGTCGAGTCCACGAGATGGGCGAACTGCGCGAGGCGAGCGCGGGTGTACTGCGTCGGCTGGTCGACGACGATTTCGCGGCGTTCGGGGAACAGGACGATTCGCTCGCGGTCGGCGAGTCGGCCCCACTCGCTCGGGTAGTAGACCACCGGGTCCGTCGAGACGTCGACTCGCTGGAGGGGGCCGTCGGCGGCGAGGGCGTCCAGCGCCTCGGAGGCCGTCGCCTGCGAGAGGCCGAGTCGCCGGGCCGCCTGCTGGGCGGTCACCACCGGCCGCCCCTCGGCTTCGAGGGCGCCGTAGAAGTCGGCGACGGTGACGTCCTCGACGGCGACGGTGGCCGGCGTCCCGGACGCGTCGACGGCGGTGGTCGGCGTCTCGTCTTCCGCCGTCTCCGTCGACACCGCCTCGTCCTCCGTCGTCGGTTCGCCCGACTCGTACTTCGGCGGGGCGTCGTTCGACGAGGCGTCGGACGGTCCGTCGCCGTCTCCGGCGTCGTCTTCCGTCATCGTCTCCACTCAGGAGACCGGCGGTGAAACGGCTTGCGCTGTCGGCCGTCGAAGCGTCTCGCGGAGTCTCGGCCGTCCGCGACGCGTCCGTGGTGTCCGCGACGCGTCCGCGAACCGCGTCGGCGACTGCGTGGCACGTCGCGCGAGGGGACGGCTCACCCCATCGTGCTGTACCGGGTCGGAGACATCCGTTCGTACACGCGTCGGACCTCGTCGGTCACGTCGATGAACGAGGGGTACTCCTCCAGCGTTCGGATTGCGTCGAGGTAGACGTAGTCGACGGGTTCGTCGGCAATCTCCTCGAACACCTGTCGGGGTCCCGACTCGCCGACGGCGACGAACGGCCGACCCTCCGGGTCAATCTGCGGCGTCGTTCCGTGGTGGCGATACACCGTCGCCATGGCGAGTGCGCTTGCGAGGGGGACCTGACCGGGCGTCAACTGCCACGTCACGTCTCTGTCGTCGTACTCAACGGTCGAGACGTAGCCGTCGTCGAAGCGGAAACACCGGACCGTCTCGCCGTCGCGTCGCCACCGCGTCTCCGTTCGTCGCGGCCGGTCGAGTTCCCATCCCCGTTCGTCTGTCGGTGCGGCGTCGGTCGAACGCACGGCGTGAGTGACCCACCGGAACGGCGCGGCGCACCACGACCCGAGTCGCCGAACGCCGCGCCCTGCCCGGTGGAGCACCGAGGGCGTCATCACCGGAACTACGGTGGCTGGCCTTATCGAACTGACGGATGGAACGGGGAAGATTCGGAGGCGGCTTTTTGTCCCAGTCGAACGTGTAGTAAGTCGACATGGGATACGTTGTCAAGATGCCGAAGCTCGGGATGGACATGGATCAGGGAACGGTCGTCGAGTGGTTCGTCGAGGAGGGCGGCGAGGTGACGGACGGCGAGGTGGTGGCCGAAATCGAATCGGAGAAGACGACGGGTGAGGTGCGCGTCCGACAGGACGGCGTCCTCCACCACCGACTCCTCGCGGAGGGAGAGGGTACGGGCCCCGGCGGCGCCGTCGCCATCGTCGGCGACGCCGACGAGGACGTGTCGGACCTCCTCGCGGAGGCGACGGGCGGCGCGGCGGCGGCCGAGGCGGACGAGTCCGCAGGCGAGGCGACGAGTGGCGAGGAGACGACAGCGTCGGCGGCGACCGCGGGCGATACGACCGGCGAGTCCGGCGGCGGCGCGACGGCCGACGCCGGCGGTGCGACGAGCGAGTCGGTGAAGGCGACGCCGCGGGCGAAGAAGCGCGCCGACGAGTTGGGCGTCGACCTCGCGTCCGTCGACGGCACCGGGCCACAGGGTGCCGTCTCCGCCGACGACGTCGAGGCCGCCGCTGAGAGCGGGGGTGCGGCCGGCGGTGACGCGGGCGGCGAGGCGGCGAGCGCGGAATCGAAGTCCGGGGCGAGCGAGTCGGTGAAGGCGACGCCGCGGGCGAAGAAGCGCGCCGACGAGTTGGGCGTCGACCTCGCGTCCGTCGACGGCACCGGCCCGCAGGGAGCCGTCTCCGCCGACGACGTCGAGGCCGCCGCGGAGAGCGGGGGCGCGGCGGAAGCGACCGCCGCCGACGCGGACGGCGAAACCGCGGCGACCGGTGCGGCGGCCGAGGCGGAGAGCGGACGCGCCGAACACGTGTTCGCGCCGCCGCGCGTCCGGCGTCTCGCCCGCGAACTCGACGTCGACATCGCCGCCGTCGAAGGTACCGGCGGCGACGGGCAGGTGACCGAGGCGGACGTACGGGCGTTCGCGGAGGGGGCGGGCGGTGCCGCCGAAGCCGGGGCGGGCGACGGCCAGACGGCCGCCGAGCGCGTCGGCACCCGCGACGAGGAGCGACCGATGAAGGGGATGCGGCGCACCATCGCGTCGCGCCTCGGCGAGAGTTACCGCGAGTCCGTCCACGTGACGGTCCACCGAACGGCCGACGCGGAGGCGTTGCTCGCGGCGGCCGACGCCGCCGACGAGGGGTTGGCGCCGAAGATTTCGGTGACCGACGTGCTGTTGCTCGCCCTCTCGGCGACGCTGGACGAACACCCGGCGTTCAACGCGACGTACGAGGACGAGGTCCACCGCCTCCACGCCGAGCAGAACGTCTGCATCGCGGTGGACGTCGAGGAGGGACTCGTCGCACCCGTCGTCCGCGGCGTGTCGACGCTCTCGCTGTCCGAGTTGGCCGAGAAGCGCAGCGAGGTGACCCAGCGCGCCCTCTCCGGGGAGTTCACGATGGACGACCTCTCGGGCGGGACGTTCACCGTCTCGAACCTCGGCGTCCTCGGCGTCGAGTCGTTCGACCCGGTAATCAACCCGCCGCAGGTGGCGATTCTCGGCGTCGACACTATCGCGGAGGAAGTCGTCCCCGTCGGCGACGGCGACGTCGGCGTCAGGAAGCGAATCGGGTTCGACCTCTCGTTCGACCACCGCATCGTGGACGGTGCCGACGCGGCGCGGTTCCTCGGTTCACTGGTCGAACACGTCGAGAACCCGTGGCCGCTCGTCGTCGCCGCCGGCGGGCGCTGAGAGCGGTCGACCACTCACTCTTCGAGATAAGTGGCTTCCCACGTCTTGCGAGCGTCCAAGTCGCGGCGGCCTCTCGCCGTCACGGTGTAGACGTTCGTTCGACGGTCCCGTTTGCCCTTGTCGACCAGCCCTTTCTCGACCAGCGTGTCGAGGTTCGGATACAGACGACCGTGGTGTATCTCCGTCTCGTAGTAGTCCTCCAGTTCGTCCTTCACCGCCAGTCCGTGAGGCTCGTCGAGACCGGAGACGACGATGAGGAGGTCGCGTTGGAACGCGGTCAGGTCGTGCATCACTCTCCGTGTTCGCTCCCGGCGCATAGTTACTGTCCGAATAGTGAGACGTATCGAACCGATACCGTCCCGTAAGCGTCGATTGAACCCGCTCGCGGTTCGCGCGGGCGACTGCGTCGACTCGGTAACGACTGTGCCGAGTCGGGGGCGGCGCGCGCCGGCGACTCGCGAGCAATCGCGGCGATGCTCGCTCCGCCGGGGGCGAGCGGTCACCGACGCGGTCTGTGCGTTCGACTTTGTCGGGCGCGCTACGGGTGCGTCTCGTCCGGTTCGGGCATCGATTCGAGGTTCGTCGCCGTCTCGAAGACGACGCCGTTCAGTTCGTCGGCCGTGTCGAAGTACCAGTACGGCACCTCGCCGTAGACGCCGCTCTGGACGACGGGCATGCCCGCGTCCTCGAACTTCTCGACGACCGCTTCGGTGTCCTCGAAGGCGAAGCAGGCGACGTGGTGGAGGCCCTCGCCGTGTTCGTCGAGGTGTTCGGTGTAGAGGCTCGGCCCCTCCAGCGGTTCGATGAGTTCGATCATCGTCTCGCCCGCGTACGCGAGCGCGAGGATCATCGAGTAGTCGTGCGACTCGCCGCGGAACGTCGTGTCCGTCAGCGTCGGCGGTTCGAACCGGAAGACGTCCCACGGTCCGAGTCCGAGTATCCCGCCGAAGCGCTCCATACCGTCTTCGATGTCCTCGACGACGAAGGCGACTTGGCTGACTTCGGGTATCTCCACGTCCAGGTCAGGCACGTTCGGAGCCATACCGGTGCTACGACGTACACGACGATATATCATGATAGATGATAGACAGACAGTCTCCGTCGCTGAAGAGTGCGCGCGAGAGCGGAGGCGGAGGTGGTCGCGCGCGGACAGGGTGCCGACCCGTCGAGAGCGACTGCGCGCTCAGGGCCGACTGAAGAAGCCGTCGCGCGCCGCGCGTTCGTAGACGGCGTCCACGTCGACGACCACGGGGCCGTCGGGGACGGGTCGCACGTCGATGGTGGCCTCCCTGACTTCGAGTTCGCGTTCCCCGTCCACGGAGACGACGCCCTGTGGAAGTTCGAACGTCGTCGTCTCGTCGTCGTCGAGGCGGTCCCACGCGCGGACGCCGAGGCGTTCGACCACGCCGGGAACGGTGATGGCCCGGACCGTCTGCTCGCAGTCGTCCGGCGGACCGAGACGGAAGCCGACGCCGCCCGACTCCTCCGGCGGGTGGAGCGAGAGACCGCCCGCGATGCCCGAGAGGCCGATTTCCGTCGGCGAGGCTCGCGAGACGACGCCGCCGACGACGCGACTGGCGTCGAGGATGGCCCGCGTCCCGACGAACTGCTGGTCGAGGACGCCGAGGGTCGCGAGGCCGCGGATGGTGCGTTCGCCGTTCGCCGTGTCCGCGACGGCCTCGACCATCCCGTGGCGGTACGTCGTCTCCGCGCGCGAGACGCCGCCCGTGGCGACGAGTGCGGCCGCGCCGCCGGCGACGGTGCCGTCGATGGCGTTCGGGAACACGTTGTTCGTGCCCGTGGAGACGCTGACGACGGGGACGTCCTCGATGGTGTGCGCCACGTCGCGGTTGGTGCCGTCGCCGCCGAGGACGACGACGGCGTCGGCCGCCGTCGCGAACGCCGCGGCCGCACGCCGGGTGTCGCCGCCGTCGCCGGCGACGGACATGTCGAGGAGGCCGACGTCGAGTTCGGCCGGCGACTGGTCCACGATTCGCTGTCCGAGGTTGCCCCGGTCCGGCATCACCAGCACCTCGACGTCGGGTTCGAGCGAGAGTCCGGCGAGGACGCACTCGGCGGTCCGTCGCTTCTCGTAGTCGTCGCTCACGCTGGCACCGCCGGTGAGGCGGCGGATGTCCCGCCCCGCCGCCGGGTTGACGACGAGGCCGACAGTGGCCGTCACTCAGATCACGCGGTCGATGGCTGCGCGCACGTCCCCGGCGTGCGGGAGCACCTCCTCTTCGAGGACGGGGCTGAACGGGATGTGCGTGTCGGCGACGCCGACGCGCTGAATCGGCGCGTCGAGGCTGAAGAACGCCTTCTCCTGTATCCGCGCGACCACCTCGGCGTGAGTGCCGTACGAGAGCGGACTCTCGTCGGCGACGACGAGTCGGCCCGTCTTCTCGACGCTCTCGACGAGGGTGTCGGTGTCCATCGGGTACATCGACTGCAGGTCGATGACCTCCAGACTGGTCTCGCCCGCGAGTTCCTCCGCGAGGTCGAGCGATTCGCCGACCATGCGCTGGGTCGCGACGACGGTCACGTCGTCGCCCTCGCGTTCGACGCTCGCCTGCCCGAGGGGGATGGTGTAGTCGTCGTCGACCGGCACCTCGCCCTCCTGTTCGTACACCGCCTTGTTCTCGAAGAAGAACACCGGGTCGTTCGACCGGATGGCGGACTTGAGCAGGCCCTTCGCGGCCCGCGGCGTGCCCGGCGCGACGGCCATGATGCCCGGGAGGTGGGCGAACCAGGTGTGCAGCGTTCCCGAGTGCTGACTGGCCGCGCCCATCCCGCCGCCCTCGGTGGTGCGAACGGTGACGGGCATCTCGGTCTTGCCGCCGAACATGTAGCGGTTCTTCGCCATCTGGTTGAGTACCTGTTCGGAGCAGACGCCGAGGAAGTCCGAGAACATTATCTCGACGACCGGACGACTGCCCGTGGCGGCCGCACCGACGGCCGCACCCATGAATCCGGCTTCGCTGATGGGCGTGTCGCGGACCCGTTCCTCGCCGAAGTCCTCGACGAGGTCACCCGTCACGTCGAAGACGCCGCCGAACAGACCCACGTCTTCGCCCATGACGAACACGTCCTCGTCGCGGTTCATCTCCTCGCGGAGGGCCTGTCTGATGGCCTCCCGCATCGTCATCGTCTCCGTCTCCGGTACGCCGCCGCCTGACTGGCTCTCGGTACTCATCGTGGTTCACCTCCGTCGGCCCGCATCTGGGCCGCAAAGTCCGATATCTCGGGGACGTTCGCGCCGAACATGTCCTCGTACGCTTCGCTCGGGTCGGGGTAGTCCGCGTCTTTCGCGCTGTTCGCCGCGTCGTCTATCTCCGCGCTGACCTCCTCTCGCAGGTCCTCGAACTCCTCTTGCGTGAGCGTTCCCGCCTCGACGAGGCGGTCCTTGAACGTCTCGATGGCGTCTCGGTCCTTCCAAATCTGGACGTCCTCCTCGCTGCGGTACGGCTGGTGGTCGCCCTCGAAGTGCCCCTCGTAGCGGTACGTGTCCGCCTCGATGAGCGTCGGGCCGCCGCCGTCCGCCGCACGACTGCGCGCCTCCTCGACGGCCTCGTACACCGCCGTCACGTCCATCCCGTCGACCGTGAACCCCGGGATGTCGTAGGCTTCTGCCGTCGCCGACAGGTGTTCGACGTTGTGCTGTTTCTCCATCGGTGTCCCCTCGCCGAACTGGTTGTTCTCGATGACGAACACCGCCGGGAGGTTCCACGTCGCCGCGAGGTTGATGGCCTCGTGGACCTGCCCCTGCGCGACGGCGCCGTCGCCGAAGAACGCGAGCGCGACCCTGTCCTCGTCCTTGTAGTCGGCCGTCAACGCCGCACCGGTCGCGAGTGGCGGTCCCGCGCCGACGATGCCGTTCGCGCCGAGCATCCCGGCGTCCACGTCGGCGATGTGCATCGAGCCACCCTTACCGTTGCAGTAGCCGTCTCGCTTGCCGTACAACTCGGCCATCATCTGGTAGGGGTCCAGTCCCTTGGCGATGCAGTGGCCGTGACCGCGGTGGGTGCTCGTGATGTAGTCGTCCTGTTCGAGTGCCGACACCGCACCGACGCCGACGGCCTCTTCGCCGATATAGAGGTGGACGAACCCCGGTAGCTCCCCATCCGCGAACAGTTCACCCGCTTTCGTGTCGAACTCACGTATCGTGAGCATCCGCCGGAGGATCTCCAGTTGACCCTCTTCGGATTCGATATCTATCGTTACCATACGGTGTAGAGGTTATCCACCGAATATAATAATCGTTTATGTATATTATTACTTTCTGACGTAGATAGGGAAAACACAATTCGACGAACCGTGAGAAATGTTTCTGATACCGGAGAAAGTACGCCGTGCGGTGAATGTGCGGAGAGAGACGACGGAGCACCGACGCGTGTAGGGAGGGGCGGACACCGGGTTTCCGGTGAACGAGGCGGTGCCGTCGAGGGGGAAAGACGTCGCCGACGCCGACTGGAAATCGGAGGTTGGGTGCGGGAGAACTGACAGCGGTCGTTCCGTGTCGGGGGTAGCGAGACGCACACCGGATTTCCGGTGAAATACGTTCCGGTTCCCCCCGTTCGGGGGCGTCGGTGGTGACGGTATCGAGGGGACGAGTGTGCCGCAGAGACACACCGGGTTTCCGGTGAGATTTCGCAATCGGCACGTGTGTGCGAGGAGAGGGACGCACACCGGGTTTCCGGTGAATCGGGAAGCGAGCATCCGTCGGCGAGTGACCTCCCCGGTTCTGCGAAGGAACGACCGTGCTGTACCTACGGCGAGGGTGTGTCGTACCCACGGCGAGAGTGCGTCATACCCACGGCGAGAGTGCGTCATACCCACGGCGAGAGTGCGTCATACCCACGGCGAGAGTGCGTCGTACCCACGAGGAAGGTACGTTAGATCCACGACGGGGATGTGCTGTGCCCCATCGAATACATCGCCGGGCGGACACCCAGTTTCCGGTGAACTCGGTCGAAAACGCCACGTAGAATGCTGTTGCCTCGGGTCCTTTCGCCCCCGTGTGAACGTCGTCCACACCGGGTTTCCGGTGAAAGAGCACCGACTCGTAGCTCGTCGTCGGTCCCTACCGTTCCCCGCACTGCCGACGGCGTGTTCCGGCGTACGTTCCCTGTCCTCCTTCGAGCAATCGCGCGAGAGTATCGGACAGTGGACTCGATGTATAACAACTATTAAATAGTTGTTTAGTGTAAACGTCCATTGATACACTCACAAGCAAGTTATCGTTCGTCACTCGAACGTGCTGCAACGGAAACGGGCCTTTCTGACGGATGGAGATGGAACGCGTCGAGAGTGCGGCGTCGTCCCGTCTCCGGTGCGGACGCACCGCTTCCGCTGTACCGATACTCCCGCCCTCCGTTCGTCGATACGTCGGCTTCCTCCGTGTCGACGCACGTCTTCTGTGCCGGTGCGCGTCCTCTATGCCGATGCGCGTCCTCTATGCCGATACTCCCGCCTTCCGTTCGTCGATGCGCGCCCTCCGTGCCGGTGCGTCGGCGTCTGCCGTGCCGGTGTGCTGGTTTCGTCGCTGTCGATACATCCGTCTCCTCTCCCCGAGGAACGTATGCAGTGGTCACCGAACGTCTTCGTCACCATGTTTGGGTGTGGCTCGTGGCGTCCTTTACCGCTCTCGAGGCAGTTCGCCCGGCGTGTGAGCCGAACACACCGGGTTTCCGGTGAACCGATACCTCCGTTTCAGCTGCACCAACCCCCCGTCGATACCGCGTTCACCGGAAACGTGGTGTGTGTGTCGCGCGGCGAGATGGCAAACCATTTCACCGGAAACACGGTGTCCTGTAGTATGCCGAACACCAGCGACGACCTCTTCACTCGGGAGGACCCCATCTTCGCCAACAAGGAACTCCTCGAAATCAACCACCTGCCGGGGGAGGGTCGTATCGTGGGCCGCGACGACGAGATTTCCGACCTCGCGGCGGCGGTGAACCCCGCCATCTTCGGACAGAGTCCGAGCAACGTCCTCATCTACGGCAAGACGGGGACGGGAAAGTCCCTCTGCGCGAAGTACGTCTCCCAACGCCTCGTCGAGACGGCGGGCGAGGAGGACGTGAAGGCGACGTTCGCGTACGTGGACTGCGCGCAGGACACGACCGAGACGCAGGCGGTCCAGACTATCGCCGACAGCGTCAACCGGTCCGAGGTGACCGGCATCAAGGTACCCGACAAGGGACTCAGTACCTCCACGTACTACAAGCGACTCTGGCGCATCCTCGACGCGCAGTACGACGTGGTCCTCATCATCCTCGACGAGATTGACAAACTGAGCGACGACGACATCCTCATGCAACTGTCGCGGGCGGGCGAGGCGGGGAAGATCGCCCAGTGTAAACTGGGCGTCATCGGCATCAGCAACAAGATTCAGTACAAAGATCGGATGGACGAACGGGTCAAGTCGAGTCTCTGCGAACGCGAGTTCGTCTTTCCGCCGTACGACGCGAACCAACTCCGCGACATCATGGACGCCCGCAGCGACGCCTTCCGCGACGGCGTGTTGGACTCTTCGACGATTCCGCGGGCCGCCGCCCTCGCCGCCCGCGAACACGGGGACGCCCGGAAGGCCATCGACATCCTCCGGTACGCGGGCGAAATCGCCCAGTCGACCGCCGCCTCGACGGTGCGCGAGGAGTTCGTCACCCAGGCGCGCGAACGCGCGGAGACCGACCGGTTCCGCGAACTCATCCGCGGTTCGACGCCGCACTCGCGGTACGTCCTCCAAGCACTCGCGATGCTATCGCTCTCGAACGAACGACAGGACGGCTTCCGGACGAGTCGCGTCTACGAGGTGTACGAGAACATCTGCACCGGTCAGGGGTCGGACAGCCTCTCGCTCAGACGGGTCCGGGACTTACTGAAGGAACACGCCTTCCTCGACATCATCGAACAGTCGAAACACAGTGGCGGCAGCGCCGAAGGGAGTTACACGAAGCATCAGTTGTTGGAGGACCCGCAGGTCGTCCGTGACGTCCTCACAGAAAACGTCGGTACGTGAGGCGCCGAAGAGTACGAGGCACGGGCACTCTCCGGCGCGAAACTCACCATCTGCGGCGGTGGCGGGCCGAAGCACTGCACGTCTCCCGGTGGGTCGTCTCGACGTGACAGCATCTGGTAGTTCGCGAGATACGACTTATATCTTATCACGCCGAAAGTGACTGAAACAATCACGCGTGATCGACCCGGTCACTCGGTGGCCCCGTCGTCCGTGACGCCGGTCGGCACGTCACCGCCCTCCTGCGTCGCCGTGAAGGGACGCGCCGATTCGCGGTACCGCCGGAACGTCCGCTCCGCCCACGCGACGAACTCGTCGTCGGTGCCGTCGACGCTCGCGAGAATCGTCCCCTGACTGTCGTAGGCGGCCAGATAGGCGTGACCGTCGATGATCATGAGGCCGAAGTCCAGTTTCGCAGGGGCGACGAACAGTCTGAACTGGTCGAGTTCGAACGCGCGTTCGAGGTCGTCGGGGTACTCCGAGGCCGACGTCTCCAGGACGGCTTCGTCGACGACGAGTTCGACGCTCGACTCCGGACCGATGACCCGCGCGGCCGCCTCGTTGAAGATGCGGCTGACGATGGGCGTTATTCCACGGAACCGCTCGACGTGTTCCTCCCCGGCGACCGTCAGGAATCGGTTGATGGGGGCGTGCGGGTTGTCCGCCGTCGCCTCCGCGGCGTGGAGTCGGTCGAGGACGACCGGGTCGAGGTCGACGGCGACGTCGCCGAGGTTCGAGAGGAGTACCGAGAGTCGGTCGGCGACGGCGACGGTCGCCTCGAACTCGTCGTAGCTCTCCGCGACGACGTCGCCCGCGGCGGTGAGTGCGTACCGTCCGTCGTCCGTCAGTTTCTCGACCCAACCCCTGTCGGCGAAGGCCGTCACGGTCCGTTGTGCAGTCTCGCGCGCGCACGAACATTCCGCGGCGAGTTCGGAGGGTCGGTACGGCTGGTCCCGAAGGGCTCTGAGGACGGCAACTCGGCTCTCCGACCCGACGAGAAAGGCGATCTCCCCGCGTGCACTCATGCAGGTATCCTTGTTCGGCCGACGGCATCACCCTTTGGTACCTTCGGGTGGCGCGACGACCGGTCAGTCGAGCAGACCGAGGTTGTCGATGCGCTTGACGATCTCTTCGACGGCCGTCTCGGCGTCGTCGGTCCGCTTCCCGCCCGTGATGACGATTTTACCGGAGCCGAACAGGAGGATGACGACCTCCGGTTCGTCCATCCGGTAGACGAGACCCGGGAACTGCTCGGGTTCGTACTCGACGTCTTCGAGACCGAGTCCGATTGCGAGCGCGTTCAGGTTCAGGTTGTGACCGAGGTCGGCGCTCGAGACGATGTTCTGGACGGTTATCTCGGGGTTCTCGTCGACCGGGATGCTCAGCCCACGGAGTTTGTCGAAGATGATTCCGAGCGCCTCGTGGACGTCGTCGATGCTCTTAGCACCCGTACAGACGATCTTGCCCGACCGGAAGATCAGGGCCGCGGCCTTCGGGTCCTGGGTCCGGTAGACGAGACCCGGGAAGTTGTCCGGATTGAAGTCGGCACCGGGGAGGTCGTCCGCGAGTGCCTCGAGGTCGAGTTCCTGTCCGATACCCGTCGATGCGACTACGTTCTGAATCTCGATGGAGTCTGCCGGCGCACTCATTGTTCGCTGGAAACGTCTCTCCCCTAGCTTATAAAGCGACCCGTTTAAATCGAGGCGTTTCGCCCGGACCAGCCCAACTGTATATCTTCTATCCCGCACCCGGCCGCGTACGTAACCCTCCGTAGGGGTATATAAAATGTCCGAACATGCAGCGGAAGACGAATATACGAGCTATCGTCAAACAATCACACTCATCTCCCACTATTTTTTGAAGATTAGTCCGAATCAACGAGGTTAAGTATGACCCTGCCATTCGTAGAAATACGCGGGGCGCCCCGGGACACTCCCGGCGCGCCACTCTCCGAACGCCCTCGACCCCACCGCCGACACGTCGGCCGCGCTGGGAGTGCATCGCACTCTCACGCCGCCGACGATACGACGGGCTTAAGTGGTCGAGCGCATTTCGGAATAATGCGAACGACACACCGCGACCGCGACACGGTTCAACCCCGTGTCGCACTCTCGGACGCACCGTCCTCTCGCGAGGACACTCACGAAGCGCGGAACGATGCCCTTAAGGCGTCGAACGCGCTACGTTCAAGTCCGAAGTCATGAGGATTCCACCCCTGCGGTCCGCCGTACAGATGGAATCTGATGTTAGCCTTGGTAGTTCGGTGCCACCCGTTCGGTGACACCGAGCACCACGAACGGACCACGCAATGGAGATGATTCGTCACCAGACGAATACATCCC